>JBEIPE010000403.1:0-2235 GCA_040377215.1 Halobacteriovoraceae bacterium | reverse complement strand
TATTCTAGCGTCTTCCTGAAGTAGATCAAACCAGGATGATAATTCCTGACAAGACTAGGCGGCCTGCTGGTACTGAATGGAATTAATGACCTGCTCAACAAATGAGGGGTGAATATTCAGTGAGATACAGATGTGGCACAGGCAATCCATTTCTGGTTGTGTCAGCTCGCCATCGCTTAGGGCGACAACAGTGAGGTCACGGATCATGTTGCATGCACTCACGGGTGAGAGGTGCGGACGCACGCGATCGATCTGTTCGCCTAGCGCCGCCATCAACATGTCGACACTCCAGCCCTTAAGCTTACTCTCCAAGGCCTGATGATTTTCACCTGGAAGAATCGAAGCGAGATAGGCCATCTCCTCGGGTTCAACTTCACCGTCTGCGCTGGCAATTGCATAGCCTGCCAAAAAGAGTGTCTCTTTGATGCGCTTAGAGGCCTCATCACCTTTTTGTAGGTATTGCGGTTCCATCAATCGCATGAAGCCGGCGATGCGATCTTCCATGGCAGTTTCACTGAAGTCTGCCACCTGGTTAGGTTCAAAGATTTCAAGATAAGTTTCAGAGCGATGGAACACGTCGAGAGCGATGACTCGGATCGGGTTTATAGGATGGCTTGAGTAGAAATCTTCCATGGTCGCTTCGCCGCTGGAGATGTCTTTTTCCATGTCTTCATACTGATGGATATAGTCATTCAAGCTAAAGAGAAGCGCATCACTGCTTACGCCAGAGGAGATTTTGAAATTGGCCATGCAAGCGGCTTCGTAATTTCCACAGCAGATGAGTCCGATACGATCTGCCGAGAGTTCTGCATTTCGAGACCACGCAAAAAGCTTGATGCCCTCGGCGGGGGTCAGGTGCCCTTGCAACCGTTCATGGATCATCCGCGGGTGAAGCTCGTGGTGATGATAGAGGAAGTGACCAATCTCATGGCCCATGACAAACGTCAGTTCGTCTTCATTAAGTTTTTCTAGCAACGCACTCGTGAGCAAGATGTGGACCGCCCCTTGATGAGGAGGATAGCAGAAGGCATTCATGCTTGGGTCTTGTGACACATAAACGTGTGTGTCGGGTTTAAAGCCAAGCTTTGCACGGCAACGCTCAAGGGCATTGAACACCTTCGGCGCCATGACAGCACTGAGGCGCAAAGCACGCTTTAAGAGTTCACGCTTCAGGTCAGGTCCTTGAGTTTGATGCTGCTGCTGTTCTTGGTGCAGCTGTGCAATCAAAGGGTGCTGCTTAAATTCAGCGAAGTAGTCCCGATCGCCATCGTAAACGTATTTATCGAGATCGAGCGTGCAGTCATCGTGGCGATAATAAGGTGAGCGCTCCGGCGCTGGTTGCAAACTTTTTTCAATGTGAGCTTGCTCTTGCGCCACTAATTCAGCGATCTGCGCCTGCAGCGCTTCAGCGAGCGGACCCATGGCCGCGTAGTCACCACTGGCCTGGATCTGTTGCATCTTGGCCGTGTAGTCGTTCTGGAGAGCCTGAATCTTTGATTGCAGCGTATCGCTCATGAAATCCCCTTGAGTGAAATGACAGTCTCTTTTCGACTGATTTCGAGGGGCGCTCAAGAATTCTTACTTGAGCGAATTTTCTGCTTTCGAGAATGTTTTCACCACGTCTTGGTCAAAGCCATTACAGCTCATACCGGCATCGACTAAAACTGTTGTGGCGTTGATACCCGATGAGCGATGAGAAAGAAGGAAGGCCACGGTATTGGCCACTTCTTGCGTCTGCAAGGCCTCTTTTCTGAGGGTTAATGCTTCTGCAAAAAGATAGTTGTCGATGTAGTCAGGTATTCCTGCGGAGGCACTGGTCTTCAATGGCCCTGCTCCGACCGCATTCACGCGGATATGAGAGTCCGCGGAAAGTGACTTCGCTAGATAAGGAACAATCGCATCCAGCATGGCCTTAATCGGGCCAAGATAACCGTAAGACGTGGCGCGAGTATTTGAAATGGAGATAGTCACCACACTGGCGGCCGAGGTGAATAGGGGATTAAGCACCTGGCACATTTCCACTAATGAGAACGCCGAGATCTGGGCGGCCTGAAGATAGTCGGCACGTTTGGTTTGGTGAAATGGCTGCAGGCCTTCCGAGAAATTAGCAAAGGCCAGTGAGTGTAAAAGCCCGTCGATATGATCGGCGTGCTTATTGATTTCAAAGGGAAGACGTTTGAGTTCTTCCGCATTTTCGACGTCACAGACCACCACGGGCGAACCTGGGAAAAGCTT
>JBEIPE010000368.1:0-2602 GCA_040377215.1 Halobacteriovoraceae bacterium | reverse complement strand
CGTCAAAACTTGACTCTTCAAAGGCACACAATTGGCCGGGATCTTCACACTCAAAGCAATAGGTCGATTGAAAGCTTCCTCTGTGCTGAGCATGGCGTAGAGGCGATCCCCGTAGATCAAGGTGGAGTTTACGGCAACGGCCGGGTGGTTCACGCCCTGGTCTTTTACCAGAACACTTTGCAGTGTTTCACTGAAGTTCACCCCTGGGAAGCTTGAGTCCCGGTTAATAGGAAGGCGACGGCCCTCTGGCTTGCCTGCACCGACTTGTTCGTAGACATACACGTGGTAGCGCGATTCAAAGAAGAGCACGCGGCGATCATCCCCTTCGAAAGTGGCCACCACTTCGAAGAAAGGGTTGTTCCAGCCAGAAGTTTTGAGCGTCCAAGCGGGTAGTGCCTCGCCCTCAACAAAAGGCTTCACGCGAGCGCTTGAGCGATCGAGCAGTGCCATCTGAAATGAGTTCTCAGATACCGAAAAATTTTCAAGGCTACGCAAGGTCAATGGATTGTTCCCGATCTGGAATACGTCAGTGTCCGCATGGGCCTTCAGAGTGTAGTCGTTGGGAGCTTTCAACTTAAGAACAGCGAAGCGGCGGAAGAAGTTCTCACCGGCCGAAACCACGTGACGAACAGTTCCGGTGGCGCGCTCAAGAGCTGTCTGAGGAAGAATGCGCTCAACATCGGCTTCTTCCCATGGGGAAGTGTTCATTGATTTTTGTAGTTTTTGATTAAAGCTCACTGAATCCACAACACGTGGACGTACTAAGACGCGTTCGCCGTCTTGAGTGGGCTCCCAGTAGTAGAAGCGATTCGCCATGCCTGCTGGTTCAAAGTCCAAGAGGTCTTGCACGTTGTCTTCTTTAGGAAGCAACCAAGCTTTTTGATAGTAAGGTACGGCCACTTCACCCATGAATGTCTTAAGGCGCAACCAAGCAAAGTCAGCACGCTCACCATCTTTCAAAGGTAGACCTTCAAAAGTTGTAATCGGCATTTCCCAGCGTGAATTTTTGCCAAAGAGTGGAGCACCTGCCAGATCAGTAAAAGTGAGAACGAGATGATCGCGTTTGGTGTTCATGCCGTAGAACACAAGATCATTCTTGCCATCAAAGTTGATGTCTTTTTCGAATACACTCAAAAGCTGATGATGGCCTTCAAGAATCACTTCTGTGCTTTGAGATGTTGCGCTGTCCGAGTTAGCGCGGATGGTGACGACGCGAATCTTTTCGCCATTCTTCGCTTGAATATAACCATGGAAGTCGCTGCTGGCCTTGTCTTCCACTGAGATATGACCCACACGAGCGCTCTTGCGCGCTCCTTGGATACTTACCAGTGCGTTGCCTGGAATGCCTTTGATCGCAACGTTCAACAAGTCTTTGGTCTCGAGCTTGCGCGCGAGAGAGAGTGTCATAGAAGTGCGTGTGGTGACAGTGTCGAGAGTTGTTGTGAACGTAACCGGGATTTCACTGTCAGCGCGAAGGTTTTCGATCACGCCGCGGATGCGTACGTTTTTGCCTTCAACTGTGACGTCAGCGTCAAGACCGAGAAGAGAAACAGCAGGAATTGAGGTCGTCGCGCCGAGGATTTCGATAGGAAGTGTGAAATCAAAGCCGCCTTCTGGCGCCACATCGATCGTCACAAGGTTTTTTACAGAAACGCTGGCGATGGTAAGATTCTTTTGCGCCAAAGCGCCTGCGATATTCAGAGCACCAAAGCGCACGAAGCGTTGGTCGCTATCTTTTGGCATTCTGCTAGCCGAAGCGTAAAGGCGTGCCTTCACTTCTTCGCCGGTGATGGCCGGATTTTGCAGTTTCAACAAAGCAGCCGCGGCGGCCACAAAAGGTGAGGCCTGGCTTGAGCCGTTCTTCGCTTCGTATCCTTGAATGCGCAACGTGCGTGATTCAAGAGCACGAGGAATAGTTGAGACGATCCATTCTCCAGGGGCCACAAGATCAACCTTGCCGCCGTGGTTAGAGAATTCGGTGAGCTTACCTTGATTGTCGACCGCGCCGACGCAAATCACAGCTGGGTGGGCGCATGGCCAAGTAGGAACGTCTTTATTGTTGTTACCAGCAGCGGCCACGATCACGATGCCTTGGGCGGCAGCTGCGTCGAGTGCTTTCACGATACGGGGAGTGTTAACGACTTGCGGCCAGCCCAAGCTCATGTTGATGACTGAAGCTTTGCCTTCAATCGCGTAAGCGATAGCGTCAGCAATAATATCCGTGATGACTTTGCCTTTGTAGACGAAGCCGGTGGTGTCTTTGTTGAGAACTTTCAAAGGAAGAATCTTCACGCCAAAAGGAGTGACACCTTGAATGCCGCGGCCGTTGACGTTAGCAGCGATGATGCCTGCGACGTGGGTGCCGTGCCCGGTGTCATCCGTCATGCTTGCGCCGTCAAGGAAATCGCGACCCGCGAAGACTCTATCTTTCAATTCTGGATGACCGAGATCCAAACCGCTGTCGATCACCGCGACGATGACTTCGCGACCTTGGCCTAATGTCGAAAGGGCTTCTACGCCTGGCCATTTGATGTCGACGCCAGGTGTCCCGACGATTTCTTGGTTACGAATTTCGCCTTCCGCACGGAAGATCTTCTGTCCT
>JBEIPE010000106.1:0-9106 GCA_040377215.1 Halobacteriovoraceae bacterium | reverse complement strand
GGAACGATGCAGTAGCTGCAGAACTTGTCGCAGCCTTTGATGATATTTACAAATGCCTGGGGCGTGCCATGAGTGATTTTGGTTTCGATGGAGTAATCTTCTGAGCGATCCCAAGTGGTCACAGAGAATTTACGATCACCGGCATAAGCGCGGTAAACCATCTCGCCGATGTTGTCGATCACATCCGTGCCGAAAGCGAAGTCGAGCTGTTTATATTTTTTGACGAGATCTTTGCCCTCAGTCTGCGCGATACATCCACCAGCAGCGATCACCACATCTTTTTTGATGTGGGATGTTTCACCGAGGTGCGAATAAAATTTAAGATTGGCGAGATCACGAACCGCGCAGGTGTTGAACAGAACAAGATCAGCTTCTTCTTGTTTGTCTGTGGCGGTGAAATTCAATTTTCCTAGATGCGAGAGAATGCGTTCGCTGTCGTGGTAATTCATCTGGCAACCGTAGGTGCGCATCCACACTTTGCGTGCAGGAAAATCAAGATCGCCAACGCGAATGACTGCCGGTTGCTGTTCCATGGATAACCTCGTAAAAACGAGTCGTTAACCTAGCATTTGCGACTAAATGCGACAAGGGAAGTTGGATGGCCAAGACCGCGATTATTTGTACCGCATTTCACAAGTTTGCATGACGGCATTGGATAGGCGGATGAATTCATCCAGGACCGGTGGTTTCAGGGCCTTGAAACGGGCCTCCAGTGCGGGGGTCTGGGCGCTGCCAGCGCCTCTGTTTTTATCATCAAAGATGACGATACCTAGAGTACCGTCTGCATCAAATGCCGCCGTGATATCGAGATTGAAAACGAGAGCACGAAAGATCGGCGGAGCGCCCTTTTCTTTTTCTCCAATAAAAAATGACGCCTGCAAAAGTTTCGTAGAATCTTTTTGGCAACTCTCCACCGCGCTCATGAGAACCTTCATGGTGGCCTGCAACCACTGCAAAGCTTTTCCTTCTTGCGTGATTTCTGGGGTGGTCACTCCACCCGCAGATTGGAGAGCATTCTTTTGTAAACTCTCCAGCATGTTTTTGAAACTCAAATGTGTATAGAGGAAAAACGGCGCAAAACTTTTCTCGGTGACCACGAGCTGTTTACCGGCCTTGTGATCCGCACCTACCCAAATATCCCATCGGCCTTCTTTCTCTTTTCGTCCCCAGCACGTTTTGAGAACACCGCGGCTGCCTCGAGTTTCCAACTGCACATTAGGAAGCATATCTAAATAATGGACCGTGCTGATCGTGCACGCGAGCCAGGCCACATCATCAGAGGCGATTTGCGAGAGATACTTTTCTGGTGTTTTTTGCCAAAAGAAAATCACTTCCAAGACTCATTGAGAAAGTTAATCAGCGGTGGAAGTTCTTTTTCTACACGAAACAAATCCATCTGCTCAGGTGTGTAATAACCGTCCTCCACAGCACGAGCGAACCACTGTAAGAGCCCATCGTAGTAGCCGTCGTGATTAAAAATCACAATCGGCTTGTCGTGATCGCCAAGCTGCTTCCAGGTGAGAATTTCAAAAAACTCATCCATGGTGCCGATGCCACCGGGCAGAATGATGAACGCATCCGAGGCCTCATACATTTGCTGCTTGCGCGCATGCATGCCTTCCACCACACGCAGATCTTTCAGACCTGTGTGACCAACTTCCCACTCCATGAGACGTCGCGGAATCACTCCGACGACCTCACCACCGAGGCGAAGCATCTCATCGGCGAGCACGCCCATGATGCCCACGCGGCCACCACCGTAAACGAGTCCCCAGCCTTCTTTGTGAAAGGCCTTCATCAATTCTTCCGCGGCCTCTTTACGAGACGGACGCACGCCGAGACGGGCGCCACAAAAGACTGCAATTTTTTTCATGTACGCCCTCGCTTGGCCTTATGTCGAAGCCACCAGAACTCTGCCACCATAAAAGTACCGAAGCAGATGTACTGACCACCGGTTTTCCAAAAGGCCCACTGTGCAGTGGTTCCCCAGATCGACCAGTAGGCCATGAAGGTGGCGAAAGAAAAGATGAAGATAATGACGTGTCGCTCGAAATCTCGTAACCACGCCTCAGGAAAGGGCCAAGGTCTTCCCATGTCCTGCATCGCTTCGAGCAGCATGGTTTTGCCTTTCGCTTGATTCAGCGTGAGCCAAATTCCGCAGACGAGACCGGTCAGCGTCGGCTGCAATTTAAACCAGACTCCCTCGCGCGCGAAGAGTGAGAGTGCACCTAATAAAACGATGATGCCAAAATTGAGACGAGAGAGTGTGTGAACTTTGCCAGTATAGATTTTCTCAACGCTGACTTCTAAAACCGATAGTCCAATTCCCACCGATAAGGCGACATTGAGTGGTTGCGTGGACTCAAGCCACCAATACGCGAGCGCTGGAAGGAACGAAAGCCAATGAAGAAGCGAAGGACGTCGTTGTGACATGCAGGAAGACTACGCCATCTTTCGCATTTTTTCCTCACAGTATACGGCGTAATCTAAGACAAATTCGCTGGGTTCAAGGATTTCCACATGGTCATCCATGCTCATCAGCCATTCAAAGAGTTCATCGCAGGGCTCCACCCAGGCCGCCCAAATCAAATCGCCCTCTGGATTCGTCACGAGACATGGTTTACCCAGGAACTGGTAGTCAGGCATGAGCGTGAACTGATCAGGATTTTTAATCTTCAACACAAGACGTGTCTCGGCCTCGGACATCGATCGCAAAGCGCGGATAAATTCGGCGACTTCGTGAATGCCGGCGCGTGGGGCTTTTACTTTGTCGGCACGCTTAATATTCTTCATCTCGGAAAGTTCAATCGACATCAAGCTGTGGTCATGAACTTCTTCTGCAATCAACGACAATTGACCTTCAAGATAAGTGATCTTACAAGGAATCAACGACCACAACTTACCTGAAGAACACTCAATAATAAGAGTGTCTTTTTCCATCAACGATTCTTCGATGAGACGAATTTTATGTTCGGTGAAAGCGTCTTCAGAGGTCACCAGCTGAGGACCTTGCTTGCGACTCATTTCCTGCCAGCGCTGACGAAGTTGCACGTACACAGGATAGGCCGGATGCTGACGTTGTTGCTTAAGCAGTGGCACCACCATAGAACGCATTTCAGTCGTATCACTTTTTTGCGCCATATCTTCTAAGAGATGTGTGAGCTGGCACCAGTGTGCGAGATCCCAAACTTGGAAAACATCTTCTTCTTCGCCGGTGTGTGATTGAAGATCCTGCTGGGCATCTTTCAAGGCCACCAGTAAGTGGCGGGCCTCTTCCTGGGGAATCTCAAGGTCGGCGGCGACCTTTTCCCAAGGGGTCTCTGGAGCGTATTGGGTCAGTTGACCTAGCTTTTTCCAGATAGATGCATCCATTTTCAATGACTTATCACTCATGAAATCCTCTCATATTCTTGATTAAACTGATCGGCTTTCTCCCGAAGAACTTGAGTTCCCTTTTGCGCCATTCCTGAGATAATCGAGCTATGTTTCTGAAATTGTTGTTTAAAAGCCCCATGCTTTCTCTGGGAATTTTGATGTTCGTCACCGTGGCCTTAGGGGCCAACGGTTTTCTTCCTATTTTCAACAACCCCAAGCTCAAACCCACCTCTTGCCGTGCGGCCTTGGTCAAGATTGAAAAGGGCATTCCGCAGAACTGGAAAGTGTCATGTGATGACAACAACCTCACAGTTTTGATTCGTGAGATGCAAGTGAAAGAAGACGAAAAAGAATTGAAAGCTGCGCTCTATCGTCAGATGGCGAACTACCTCGTAGAGCTGGCCCGTGTATCGCAAGCTGATATCTTAGAAAAAGTTTTTTTTGTTAGGATGGAAATTGATCATCCGAAGATGACGATCAATGCACTCAGCGAAGGTCAGTACGTCGCGAAACTCGCTACGCTGAACTCACCCCAATTTATTATGGATCACCTGAAGCAAACCGTTCAGGTCAAAGATGTCGCCAAATAATTCCGCATGGGGATCTTCCCACTTCTGATCTTGCGTCTCATAACGCCAGCAATGCAAATACATGCGCTCAGCGGGAGCACCACCATAAAATGTGTCACCTAAGAGCGGATGCCCAAGTGCCGCCATCTGCACACGAATCTGATGACGAAGACCGGTCTTGAGCTCGACCAGCACTAAACTGTTCGCACCGACGGTGGCGATGGTTTGATAGCTCAGTATCGCTCGCTGACCTGCGGTCCCCACTTTCATCTTCTGACCCTTAGGTCCTGAAGGAACGAGGAAGTGAGCGACATCATTTCCTTCACCGGGATCACCTGCCACAACGGCGAGGTAATATTTTTTGCGAAAGGTCTGCGCGAAGTTATTGCGGACATGCTGATAGGCCTTATCATTCTTCGCGTAGAGCACGAGACCTGAGGTGTCTTGATCAAGGCGCCACAAGCATCCACGATCCATTCCAGCTTGATTCACGCGCCCCATTTCTGGGCGGCCTGCCTGTACTAACCAGCTCACAAGGTTAGGAGCTTCTTCGTAGTTCAGGGGATGAGTATGAATACCAGGTGGTTTGTGCAGCGCTAAGTAATCATCGACTTCAGTAAGAACTCGACCGGCCGGCCCTTCATAGACAGGCCAAATCTCGCTGCGATTCACGAAAGCGAGTGGCAGCTTTACAATTGAGCGCGCTGCAATTTTTTGCGCCAGCCACTCTTTGGTGAATTCAAATTTTTTGATGAGTTGCCCAGAAGCGCCGAAGCCTTCCTTGAGCAATGTCTCCGCTGACGTGAAGTCCGTCAGCGGGCACCATTCAAGCGTATCACTCAGCATTGACCTTCTTCCCTTCCTGGCGCAAATCAACTTTGCGAATAAGGAACTCAACACGGCGGTTGATAATGTTAGGGTCATTGCTCGGGTTCGGCTGAGGACGTGAATCCCCGTACGAAACTACTGTGAGACGCTCAGGAGAGACACCTTTAGACATTAAGAGCTTGGCGACAGCACTCGCTCGCTCCGCGGAAAGGGCCCACGCATTACCAGCTTCTTCTTTTTGAGCATGGCCTTCAATCACTAGATGCCATGGATTATCTCTCATCATTTTGATCAAACGCTCAAATACCTGGTAGTCAATTTTTTCAATCGCAGTGGAGCCATTTTTAAAGACCAACTTATCACGCATGCGTACGGTGATGGACTCTGGCATTTCGTAAACAGTCGCTTCTTGCGCGAGATTATTGTCTTTCAGCATGGCCTTGACTTGCGCCAGTTGCGTATCACTTTCGCGATTCACTTCATGCTTATCGAGGAGGCCTTCCGAAGTCAGGAATTCGATTGGAAATGGACGTGGTGGTTGATCTGACTCAATCATGGTCGGTGCATCGTCTGGTGATTTACCTGGGCGCAGCACATCGCCGGCCTTCAGCACGTTACCACCGAATGCATTTCGAATAGAGCCCATCGCAGCTTCATACTTTGCGGTTTCAGTCTTAGCGAATGACAAAAGAAGAATAAAGAATGTGAGCAAGAGCTGACACATGTCCGAGAACGTGGCCATCCACTCCGGCGCGCCTTTCTTGCATGGAGGACATTTATCGGCCATGGCCTATTCCTTCTTCTCGTCTGCAGGTGTGCGGTCTTTCGGAGCCAGGAATGATTCGAGCTTTTCGCGAATGGTACGTGGGTTTTCACCTGCGACAATTCCGAGTACGCCCGCAACGATGATGTTCATCTTCGTCGATTCTGCTTTACTGAACTGCTTAAGCTTCGCCGCCATCGGGTTGGTGAACACAGTCATGATCACTGCACCGTAGAGAGTGGTCAAAAGCGCAACCGCCATCGCAGGACCGATGGAGCTTGGATCCGACATGTTCTGCAACATTTGTACGAGACCGATCAGGGTACCGATCATACCGAAAGCAGGACCGTCACCGGCCATACCTTCGAGAATCTCAGCACCTTTACCGTGACGATCTTCCAGCGCTGAAATTTCTAAACTCAAAATAGATTCAATGATTTCAGGTGGACGGTTGTCCGCTGCGAGCGTAACAGCTTTTTTAAGGAACTTATCTTCGACGGGAACTTTCTCAAGAGCGAACACCGACTCGCGACGAGCGATCTCACCGAGCTTAATAATTTCATCGATGGTGTTTTTTGAATTCGGCATGGAGTTGAAGAACACTTTCAGGTACACCGTCGCCAAGCTCTTCAGATCGCCCAGGGTCCACTTGATCATGGTCGCGGCGATAACCCCCCCGATAACCAAAACGATGGAAGGAAAGTCGTAGAAGATGATGAACGATCCACCCAGAGCAATCGCCCAAATCATGGCGGCGTTTGCGAGGACAATACCAACAATGGAAGCTATATCCATAAACCCATCCCAAGAAAATTTAAGTTCTTAGGATAAGTATCGGAATCTATGAGGATGAATCTGAGGAATAAAAAAACCCGCGTCGGGCGCGGGTTTTTTAAGGTCGAAGCTTTTTAGTCGGATTATTTCTCGTCTTGAATCAAAGTCGCGTCGATGAAATTCAACATCGCTGCACGAAGCTCTTCCAGGCTCACGCCCTCTTCATTTTGTTGACCCATGAAAAGTTCCTGCTGAATAAGTTCAACGGGAAATCCGGTCATAGCGGCCAGCTCAGTGAGGCTGACTTTTTTGTTGGTTTCGTTTCCTGCGGCAGGATTCGTTGCGTGGTCCATTCTTTACTCCTTGAACATCCAACCCAGTCATTCCATGACTGAGATGCCGACAGCGTATCGATAGCTTAAAACCTAAGTCAAACTTGTGATTCATACTGTAAGATGATGTTAGATATGCCCAATAATAGGGGCATAATCCCTCAAAATCACTCTAGTTAGGGCCTAACATTTTGCGGGAGAAACGGTGACAGAAAACTCTCAGACTTGCGCAACATCTCTTCGAACTCGGCGCTCTCGTGACTCTGGAGCGTAATCCCGCCACCAGCACCGTACTTCATTTCCTTCTGGCCCATATCAATCTCCGCGGTGCGAATATTGATCGAGGACGCCAAGGTGTTGCCATAAGCGAGCCACGTCGATCCACAGTAGTGCCCTCGACTCTCGCTCTCTACGGCATTGATGATCTCCAGCACTCGTCGCTTCGGCGCACCGGTGACACTGCCGCCTGGAAAGAGACATTCTAAAACCTGCCCCCAGCTCGTGCTCGTCGGAACAGGACAACCCACCAGTGAGTATTGATGGAGCAGTCCCGGCACCACCAGCGGGCGATGCTGAGCGATCACACGTGCTTCTGGACGGGCCACACGACACAGATCATTGCGTATCAGATCCGTGATCATGTTGAGCTCGCCGATTTCTTTTTTGCTCGAGCGCATCTTTTCCCAGGCCGCACGAACAGAATCATCTTTCGCCAGCGGCAACGTGCCTTTAATCGGCATGGAGTACAGCTCCACTCCTTCCTTACGATTGCAGCGCTGAACCAGGCATTCAGGAGAATTGCTCAAAAGCAGCTTCCCCATCGTCGAGAGCCATGTGGCATGGGCATAGGCCCCAACTCGCGTAGGATTCGACCACAGATGACGAATGAAATCCGACGGACGATGGTCATCATTCCACGACAAATAAAAGGGCGCCGTGAGATTCACCTGATAACAGTTGCCGGCCAACAGCTCGTCACGCACTTGTTGGTAGGCCTTGCGATACTCGTCCCACGTGGGCACTTGCAGAAAGCGCAAGCGTGGCTGCTTGAGTGGATGCTTCCACAGATCATCCAACTTCAAACGGCGAACTTTAAGGTACTCGATCTCAACGGCCAGGGGCAGATGCCCGGGCACCATGTCGGCCTGGCCTTGAAACAAATGACCGAGCTCATAAGTGAGATGCAACACTTTCGGCTTCGCAAAAGTCGCGTTGAGTGGGATTTCATGGAGGGATTCGAGGAAAGAGGCAATGCCGCCTGGGACTTTGCGACCCGTAAGCAAATCAAGCGTGTGATGGCGGTAATGCATTCGCGCCAGATGCGGTCGAAAGCAATAGAGGAACTCTCCTTTCCTACCCTGAGCGAAAAGAGACCACATGGGTTACTGTTCGGGGCGCTGGTAATCCAGCTCCGCAAACTTCGTCATTGAGGCAATCCACGCCAAATCTACGTCACCTGGTTCACCCGCACGGTTCTTTGCGATGATGACTGTGGCGATCCCTTTCTTCGTCGAGTTGGGATTACCCATTTCTTCACGGTGAATAAGGCACACGATATCCGCATCCTGCTCGATGGCGCCTGATTCACGAAGGTCACTCAACTGCGGGCGCTTGTCGGTACGCGCTTCTGACGAGCGGTTCAACTGCGAGAGCGCAATGATCGGACAGCCGAGTTCTTTGGCGAGTTCTTTCAACCCACGGGAGATCTCGGAGATTTCTTGCTCACGTGACGGCTTGCGGACGTGGGGCTGCATGAGTTGGAGGTAATCGATGATGATCATACCAATTCCCTGCTCCGCTTTAAGACGGCGGCATTGTGAACGGATATCAATCAACGTCGTCGCACCTGAGTCGTTGATCACGATCGGCAAACGCGAGAGCTGTTGCACAGCTTGGAACATGTTCTTCATGTCGTGCGGGCCGAAGTCTTTGGTACGGATCTTACGAGAGTCGATGTTGGCTTCTGACGAGAGAATACGCAGACCCAATTCGTTGGTTAACATCTCCATGGAGTAGATCGCCACCGGAAGGCCGGATTGTTTACAACCGTTCACGGCCCAGTTCAATACAAGTGAGGTCTTACCCACACCCGGACGAGCGGCGATAACGATCAATTGACCGGGCTGTAGCCCCAAGAGCTTGCGATCGATGGAAGCGAAGCCGGTCGGCATACCAGTGATCTCGCCTTTGTTGCGATCCGAACGCTCGAGGTCTTTCAAGCTGTCATGCAAGGACTCTTTGAGAGAGCGCATGCGGTTTTGTTTGGTTTGGTTGGTGAGCTTGAAGAAGTTGGATTCCACCTCACCCAAGAAGTCTTGCACGTCGCCCGTGAAGTTGGTGCCGGCCTCTACCACGCGTGCAGCGGTTCTTACGACTTCACGTAAAACAGCTTTTTGTTTTACCAGTTTTGCGTAAGAAGCGATGTTCGCGGCTGAAGGAATATCTTCGGCAAGTGCGACGAGGGC
>JBEIPE010000241.1:0-4486 GCA_040377215.1 Halobacteriovoraceae bacterium | reverse complement strand
TGGAACACAATTTCTGGCTCGATCGTTGGCAAACAAATCAAATCGGCTTTCACCTCGCCGACGCCAATCCCCTCCTCGTGAAACATTTCAAGTCCCTTGCACTCCCTGCAGGACGTCGAATTTTTATTCCTCTGTGCGGCAAAACCCTCGATATCGCCTGGCTCTTATCTCAAGGCGACCGCGTGGTGGGGGCCGAGTTGGTGGAGATGGCGATCATCCAGTTGTTTGATCAGCTGGGCGTCGCGCCCCACATTTCTTCCGTTGGCGAACTCAAGCGCTACAGCGCTCACAACATCGATATTTTCGTGGGTGATATTTTTAAAATCAAAGCTGACATGCTCGGTACTGTAAATGCGATTTATGATCGAGCGGCGTTGGTGGCGCTCCCCTCTGAGATGCGCATCCAGTACACGGCCCATCTCAAGGCCATCACGCAGAGTGCCCCTCAGCTTTTGATCACCTTTGAATATGATCAAACTCTAGTGCCAGGCCCACCGTTTTCCGTGAATGCCGCTGAAGTAAAAACTTACTACGAAGATGCCACTCTCTTAGAGAGCAACGATCTCCCGCAAGGTATGAAGGGACAGTATCCCGCCCAAGAGGTTACTTGGCTTGTGGGTTGTGCTCCACGTAGATGATCCGCTTGGTGTTGTAACCGTTGCGATCGAGCTCATCGATGATGGTCTGAATGGTTTCTTTAGGAAGATGCGGATTGCGGCTCATGATCCACACGTACTTCTCATTGGGCACGCCGATGACGGTCCAGTCATAGTCAGCAGCAAGTCCAATCACCAAATAATCAAGTTTCAAAGGCCAGAAGGGTGACACTTTCCAGTGAGCGTTGGTTTCTTTGTTATAGATCCACCCCTTCTGCGGGATGCTTTTCACGGGGCCCGTGAGAGAACCTTTATTGTAGTTAAAACTAATGTCGATGCGTTTTGCGTTCTCATTCCACTTATAAGATTCGACGGCGTTGAAGACATTTTTCTCCAAAGCAGTGAAGCGTCCAGCGACCACATACCAGTCCCCCATGAAGCGCTCCATATCAACAAACTCGACGGTCTTGTTGTAGGCGAACGCATTGGCGGCAAAGAGGAAACTCAACAGAGTTAGCAATAGTGTGTTTTTCATAGGGCCTATATAACGTGTCCTCTGCGCAAATGCCTGGAATATGTAAATAATCCTCATAGACAGGGCCTCGGCAAACCGACAAATTCCTGACGTTTTAGGCGATGTCAGAATTTTTAAACTCATAGTTTCTGACGTCTTCCCCCTCCTCTCGCACACTCTCATCTCACACACACCGAGAGGATCTCACCGTGCAAACCAGAAAATTGACCGACTTGAAGGCCACCAACCCTTATTTGCGTATGGGGACCGATGTCTCTGACCTGGAAAAATCAATTAAGACCGTGGGGCTCATTGCTCCCCTGGTGATCTCTGAAGACAACGTCATTCTCGCAGGCGCTCGTCGCTACCAAGCGCTCTTGAACCTCGGCTACACTGAAGCGGCCGTCACCGTCGTTGATCGTGGTCCTCTCGAGAGAGAATTGGTTTCGATTGATGAAAACCTCGTGCGCAAAGACCTCTCCAAGATGGAAATCGAGTCGCACCTTCGCCGTGCCCGCGCGATCTACATGGAACTTAATCCGGCCGTTGAAACGCCTAAAACCGAAGATGACGCTCCTGAAGTCGAAGTTCTTCCGGCAGAGGGCTTTCTTAACATGGTGTCGGAGAAGACGGGTCTTTCACCCAAACAAATTCATGAGGCGATCAAGCGCGATGAGATGTCTTCTCCTATCGTGAAAGAAGCGCGCAAGAAGGGTGAGCTCAGCCTTTCTCAAACTAACGAGATCGTGAAGCTCAGCCAGAAAGACCAGTTGCATGCCATCGAACATGCCAAAGAGCTTCCTGTGCGTGATCTCAAAAAATTCGTGAAGATTGCCAATAAAGAAGGCGTTGAGAAGGCCATGCAGGCCACTCCTGCTGAGCCCTTCAGCCGAGAGTACCTTGAGATCAATGCGGGCATCAAAAAGCTCTTAAAGAAATTTAAGCAGCTCGAGCTGGAAGGTATTGAGGCAGAGGATTTCCCGGAAGAAACGCAGAAACTTTTGAGCGAACTCCAGATCGTCGCCAACTTGGGTTCGAGCTCCGTCGCTTACAACGAACTTAGAACGTGAACTTGACCATCGCCTGCGCCGACTGCTCGTCTTTGTCGCGCAGTTGGTAGCGGTTGATGAAGTAGGCGTACTCGATGCCGACTTCCAGGCGATTCGGTTTTTCCCATAGAAGGCTTCCGAGGTCGTAAAGGAACTGCGGCTGTGTTGTGAGGTAGCGTCCACGGTTGGCAAAAATTTTGTTCTCCGGATCTTGATCCCCGTCCCACGGGGACGTGGCAAAGAACCCCGTGAACTTGTAGCGCTCCCAGGTCATCTGCCAAAAGCCGCCGATCTGCACTCCCACACCTCGCGAAAGTGGGTTGTCACGAATGACAGTATTCAACGAAAAGAAATCAAAGCCTGGCACCGCGAGATCGTACTGCAGGCCATAGAAGTAGTTCCGAAAATTATTGCCGCCGAAGCCCGAACCGTTCTCCAGTTCAACCCGCACGGAAACATCTTTCACGATCCCCCATGAAACGTTCTTTCCCGTCGCCTTCGAGAGAGACAACGTGGGCGCGATCCCACCGAAGAATTGGCTGGAGTCTCCGTTGTTCGTGCTGAACGGCTCCGTCACATCGTAGTAGAAAAACACAGTCCCCAGCTCCCACAAAGCAAAATGCTCTATGGTCATGGTCAACTTTTCCTTCTCGTAGCCGAGGTCATCACGGAAGTTATTCCCCCATAAAAATGAGAGTGAAGCAGCGTGAGTTTGAGCACTTAGCAAGAGTGCCAAAAGGGGGGCGAGTTTGATTTTAGACATGCAGGCTTATTACCAAAAAAACACAAATTATGAAGCCCTTTTCGCGGTAAACTAGCAGCATGAAAAATCTACTCTTTTTCTCTCTCGCTCTCAGCTTCCTTTCCTGCTCTCACCAATCTTCGACTGTGGCCAAGGACACTCTGGCCTGGGGGAATGTGGAGGCCAAGGCGACGAAAGTTGAGAACTGCTTTCAAATTGAACTCAAGCTCACCGGCGCCACACAATCCCAAGCGGCCCCGAGCAACTGGACCTTGGCGTGGGTGGATCAGCAAGGCCAGCAGCACCCTGTGAGTCTGCAACAGCGCGATCCCGCCTCGGCCCCTGCCGGCGGCGACATCATCACGCCCTACGGCCACTTCGAGAAATGGAATAATTCGTTTCGAACCTGTGTGAGTGAATCAGAGGCGGCCCGCGTGCGCGGACTCGTCCTCACGCCCAAGGACTTGAACTACAAGTTCGATGAGGGACTGCGGCTCAACTGGAAGTAGGCCGAGGTATAAAGAAGTTACCCGGTTAGCGGCCAAAGCTTAGTAATCGTGGTCTAAGGCGCTTATGAAAATTCTAAGCGCCTTGCTCCTCGCTCTCGTGGCCCTCAGCTCCTATGCGGGCAACCCTTTTCCCCGCGTGCCGGATCTTAGTGTTACACCAGGAGCGCTATGCTCAACTCCCTCTCGATTGCGCTATCCTGAGCAGATCGCCTACTGCGAGCGCGATGTGAATTCATGGACCAAAGAGTTGGTCTTCATCACTTATAGAGATTTAGGTTTTAGCTTGAGTGGCGAGCGCAGTCGCTACAAGGTCGATCACTTCATTCCGTTGTGTGCTGGTGGCAGCAACGAGATCGCCAATCTCTGGCCACAGTACGACACCATTTCAAAACTCACAGACCCGCTTGAGCCGCTCGCCTGTAAAGTTCTCGAGAAAGGTAAGATCACGCAAAAAGCCGTGATTGATCTCATCATGCAAGCGAAGCTCAACACGAAAGAAGTGCCGCGGATCATGCATCAGCTGTCGCGCCTTAATCAGTAGCGTACAAGCCGCATCTGCACGGGGCCCTTGAAAGTCGTCGGGTCCACCACTTTACCGTTTTGAACTAACTCAATTTTTTTATCATGGGCCAGCAATCGTGCGCTTCGGCGCACGTGCTCTAAGAGGGCCGTATCCGTCACCACATCTCTCTGATCAATCACAGCTTTGGTCTTGAGAAGTTCGAGGATCTTGTCGCGAAAATCGAATCTGTTTTTGTTACGCCGGCACTCGTCGCTGCAGTACTTGATCTCCGCCCAGTTCTTCTCCCACTTTTTGCGGTAGGTAATGAGGCGGCCACAGCTGGCGCAGATCTTGTCGGGCTCTTGCATAGTTTTATTTTAGCTTGCGCCATGAGATAGATGTCTAATGAATATCCTTAGACGCCTGCACCACCGCCCACCCTATCTCCTCATTCATGAGGTACTCGAGCACTCGGCCAAGCAGCTCACTGCCGTGAACTTACCCACCGGCGACGAGTTTTACCTCAAGGGCCATTTTCCCGGCACACCTGTTGTCCCCGGTGCCATGATGCAAG
>JBEIPE010000458.1:0-1554 GCA_040377215.1 Halobacteriovoraceae bacterium | reverse complement strand
GTTGCGCGACGCTGGACTCAAGATGAAATTCATGGAAACAAACCATCCGCAAGTTATGCTCCAACATAACAAGTTCATGGTGTTTGAGCTCGGCGCAGAAGATGCAGTCTTCACTGGCGCTGGTAACTTCACGTCTGCGGCTTTCGATCAGAACTTTGAAAACTTCTACATCATTCGCGATCAAGTGGTGGTGAAAGCTTTCCAAGCTCAGTACGACCGTATGTGGAATAAACTTGCGACGCCATCTGAGAAGATGCCTCGTCAAAATATTTTACCGTAAGGATTTTATGAAACGCTTTTTAATCGCATTACTTGCGACCACTTCATTTGCTCACGCCGCTTATTACGTTGAGTGTGGAACTGAATTGAATGAAGACGAAGGGACCTTTAAAGAAGTGGCTTTCCGCGCTTCTTCGCAAGACGAAATCTTTAGCGGTGAAAACGGCAAAGAGTGGGACGTGGCCCTAGGAGAGAACTGGTTGGCGGCCGGCAAGGCCACCGCTCGTGTCGCGCGCCCGGCCACAGGTGGCAAAGACCTGCAGATCATCGTAAGTCGTGGCGAAGGCATTTCACGCATCGGTAAGCGCTATGTGATCGTAGACATGTATGCCGACTTCCCAGTGCTTGATATTTACAATGTCGGCGGTTTTGCTGGCGGCGTAAAAACGAATCAATTCGAGTGCTTTACTGCTCAAATGTAGTTTCAACTTTTTTGCTCAGGAACTTTTCGGTTCCTGAGCATCTCTTCTCATCGTAAACTCTCTTCACATGAAAAATGTCTTTTGGATTCTCTTCTTGGCGCTATGGCCATTGGCCGAAGCGAAGGCGCTCATATTTGTCGAGCCGAGTCTCGGCTACTTCAATGGCTCCTATAAGTTCGAGCAGAATTTCCAAGGCGACATTGAGAAAGAGTCTTATTCCGATCATGGATTGAGTTATGGTGGGAAATTAGGTTTTTCATGGTTTGGTCTGCAGTTCGGCCCGGAGTATTTGCGCAACAATTTGCAGATCGACGGGGATGCGGTCAACATCAACGAATGGGCCGTGATCTTAGGCTACCGCCTGGCCTACTTTCGGCTCTACGCAGGTTATATCTATAAAGCTGAGATTCAAGATTCCAAATACGATCCAGGCAAAGGGCATAAGTTTGGTCTGACGTTTTATATGTACCGTCACATGGCGCTCAATCTCGAGTATCGCTACGTGAAGTATGAAACCTATGATGTGCCGGGATTTGATCTGACGTACAAGAATGAGTACGCAGGTTACGCTTTGATGCTCTCTTTTCCGTTTGAAATTTAGGAAAAGAAAAGGCCCCTTTCGGGGCCTTCTTTAAAACAAAATTACTGTTGAGTGTGTGGATCAGAACCCACTTCTGCTTCATGGTTCGGGTGATGGGCTTTGTGGTCGTGGTCCGTGTGGTGAGCTTCGTCATGAGTATGATCGACAGCTTCAGTCACATGGTGGTGCTCTTTATCATGCCCTTCTTCCGCATTCATGGCAGGAACTTCGCCTTGAACAGGGACAACTTGAATAGCGTTGGCTTCTTCTTTC
>JBEIPE010000130.1:0-7847 GCA_040377215.1 Halobacteriovoraceae bacterium | reverse complement strand
GGCCTTGGCGAGTGACTCGCGCATGCGCTTCATAATGTGGGTCATACTTTTCTGCGAGGTCACTTCCGCCTTGAAGAGAACTTCCATCATCTTCTGTTGAAAGACGTTACGAAGGGATGAGCCACCAGCATTCAGTAACAGCACCCAGCCCACTTGTTGCTTAGGTAAAAATACGAGATCAGAGGTGAAGCCTAAAGTATTTCCTCCATGGCCCCAAGTCTCAAGCCCTTTCACGTCATCAAAAAATAAACCAAGACCATACTTTGCGGTGTCATCGACTTTCACACCGGGAGTGCGACGAGCGAGAACTTGTTTTTCAGAGAGGATCTGCTGACCGTCGAGTTTGCCATTTCCTAGTTCAAATAAGACATAGCGAGAAAGATCGCGGGCATTAGACCAGACGGCACCAGCCGGAGCAACAGAGTAGACCATGTCATCCATGCGCTGAGGAATAGGAGTCATGCGTCCTTGTAAGTCGACGGCGTGGGGAGAAGCGAGGCGATCACCGGTAAAAGGACGCACTCGAGAACGCATAAAGCCTAAAGGGTTGAAGACCTCTTCACGCAACGCTTTTTCATAGGCAGAGTCAAACGTGAGTTTCGGATAGAGCGTGTGAGCAGCGGCATAGCCACCGGCCGCAACGAGTAGATTTGAGTATTGAAAAGTTTCACCAAAGCCAGTGGTCGGTGACATGGTTTTGAGTTGCGCGACTCTCTGTTCCCCCGTGATATTTTCGTAATCAAAAATAAAATCAAAATCACGACGAGGCATACCCGTGCAGGCGCATGCGGTGTGCTTGAGCTCAAGTTTACGAGTCGCGGAACTATCAGCGAGAGCAAAACCCGGCAAGATCTCGCGCAGGGGCTGATCCCAATCGAGTTTTTCTTGATCGACCAGGCGTGCTTGTAACAAGGTTGTGAGTGGCTTGGTGGTTGAGCCAATCATAAAGAGAGTGTCAGAGGTGACTTTGTCTTTTGTGCCTTTGTGATGAATACCGAAAGCTTTTTCCCAAATGACTTTTCCATCCTGCACGATAGCGACTTGTCCTCCAGGAACCATCATTTCGCGCATAGAATTCTGCAGGAAATTCTCTAGAACTTTGATTTCTTTCGGTCCCAGTTTAATCGCTTCGCGCTCACCGAGTTTTTCTTCAATAAGCCCTAGCGGTTTCCAGCTGCCTGCGACCAGAGCCAGTTGAGCGCCACGCTTTTGCAAAGTCGCGTAAGCTCCGTCGAGCAGAGTGATATAGGCCCTACCTTTCAAAACGGCATACTGGCCGACAACGGCCCGCGATTCTTTGATGGGAACTTTGTAGGAGATTTTTTGAATTTCTTCCCAGCCACCTGCGGCCGGAGGTGAGTTTTTTATCTCAACTGTCTGATTAAAGTCGGGGCGGTACTTTTTCCACGCCTTAAGCAATAGATCTTCCGGCTTGCCCACGGCCGGGAGGATCATCTGGATCATCACCAGATCTCCTTCCGGGAGAGTGAAGATCTGATAATCGCCCTTGTCTTCGATCAACCACGGCGGTGCGACTGTGTAGCGGGTGTCGAGGAATTTCCGCTCCTCTTCTTTTTTGACCGGAGTGGGTTTGGCGAAGGCAGCGCCTGTGAAGAGCAGAGTGAGAATAAGTGTTTTCATGAGGGAATTATAACCCTGACCAAAAAAAAAGGGGCCAGGATTTCTCCTGGCCCCTCGTGTCGAACTCTTTAGATCAGATTACTGAACTGATGGCTTGAACCAGCAAAGTGGGCGAAGACCAGTTTTTGAACCGATTGAACCGTGGCATGTGCCGCGGACTTCGTCTTTCTGGTCAACTTCTTCACCAACAGTTTTGTCGCACAATGCACCTTGGAAGTATGTGTCCAAGCGGCACTGGTGAGCAGGGTGAGCATCGTTTGTGCGAGTCACAACGTTAGCATCTGGAGTGTTGAACTGGCCTTCTGGCTGGTTACGCATGCTAGCGAAAAGACCGGCAACAGAAACACCTGCCATACCGCCGCGGATACAGATCGCGCGCTCAGATTCGTCAGCGAACTGCTCAGCACATTTCTCAGAAAGAAGAGCTGGAACAGTCATTGCAGCTACGATAGCCGCGTTGTCGTCAGCAAGGAAACCTTGGCGCAAGCACTTAAGTGTTGCGAAGTAATCAGATTGGCCTTCGTTAGAAGCCCAAGCGTTTAAGCCTAGGAAGCCTTTAACTTTCGGAGCGCCACCGAGGTGGTGACCGATTTCGTGACATACAACGAGAGCGAAACCGTCAGCAGTGATTGTTTCGTGACGAGCGAGACCGCCGTACATATTAACAACCCAAGTTGAACCTGAACGTTGAGCACTTGCGTTTACAGTTGCGTCAGTCCACTTACGCTTCACATCGAGTTTGCCGCCCATGCCAGCAATGATTGGAGAGTAAATAGTTTCGTACTTGTCGATCACAGCGTTGAAATCCGCTTCAGTCAAACCGCCAACGCGTTTTGCGTCGACTGGAATAAACATATCGTTTTCAGGAAGGAATCCGCCTGTACCGTCTTCGCTACATGCGAAAGCAGAAGGACTTAAAAGGGAAGCAACAATCATCAATGATAAAAACTTCATAAATCTCCTTAAGATAATCCGTTATCTTGAATTCATTGATTGAATGACAGTTGAATTCCCTTCGTCACGCGTATGTTAGGATTGCGTGAAAATGTTAGAAAACCATTGGAAATTAGTAGAGTCTACCCGTCAGAGAAAACGTAAATAGAGTGATTTGGAGTAAAATTGTCGGCCATGATTTTCCCAATGCACCTACTCTTATGCAGAGAATCGCCTATTCTAATGCCTCACTGGAGGCACACATGAAAAGTTCAGCACAGCAGGCCATTCGCGATATTCAGCATTTTGGAGAAGAGGGTGGTGTCGTGCCTGTCATTGATGTGGCCTCAACATCCACTTTCATGGATCCAAAAGATATGGAGCGCACTTTCATGGGTGAGCTGCAGGGCTGCTATCTCTATAGTCGTCACTCGAATCCGACGGTGAATATTTTCGGCCACAAAGTCGCGGCTATGGAAGGGGCTGAAGCCGCACTCGGTGTGGCGAGTGGCATGGCGGCCATTGCGTGCGCGGTTGAACAGATTTTTCGTAATGAAGGTGTTACAGGTGGGCATATTGTGACTTCTCGCACCGTCTATGGTGGCACCTACGCACTCTTCAAAAATATTTTTCCGACGCGCGGCCTGACGGTCAGTTTCGTAGAAGCCACTGACTTAAAGGCCATCGAGGCGGCGATTCGTCCCGAAACCAAAGTTCTTTATGCGGAGACATTGAGTAATCCGTTACTCGCCGTGAGTGACATTCGTGCTATGGCAGCGTTATGCAAAAAGTATAAATTGAAACTCGTCATCGACAACACTTTCGCACCTATGATGGTCCGCCCATTGGAATTGGGAGCGGATGTCGTGGTGCACTCCTGCACGAAATATATTTCAGGAGCGAGTGATTTTATTGCGGGGGCCATCGCAGGCAGCAAAGATTTTATTGGCTCACTCATAGATGTGAATACCGGTGTGGTGATGCTCACAGGCCCAGTGATGGATCCTCGTGTCGCGCATGAATTGTATATGCGTATGGATCATCTCGGCGTGCGCATGAAGGCCCATTCTCAAACCAGTCTTTTCCTCGCCAAGAATATGGCGAAGGAAAAACTACCTGTGATTTACCCAGGTCTTGAAACCCATGCACAGCATGGCCTCCTCAAAACGATGATCGATGAATCCATCGGCTTTGGTGGAATTCTCACACTCGAATGCGCGGATGCTGAGCAGGCGCGCGTGTTGGCGACAAAATTACAAGACGAGAAGTTTGGGCTTTACGCCGTCTCGCTAGGATTCTCCCGTACGCTTATGAGTTGCTCGGCCAAGAGCACTTCCAGTGAAATCCCAGAAAGCGAACGCAAAGAGATCGGTCTATCAGAAGGTCTTCTGCGCTTCAGTATTGGCTACACGGGTGATGATCAGGTGATGTGGGAGCGTTTCTTGAAATGCTACCGCAGCGTCGTGAAAAATTAGTTAGAGCCCAATTCCGATACGATGCTCGTTGCGATTGTAGAGCTGCATGTACTCTTCAAACTCTTCTCTGACTTCCATCACTACGGGATAGTGATCAGCGAAGATTTTTTCAACCTTTGAATTGTACTCTTCATAGGAGGCCGTGACCTCTTTGTTCAATTCTTTGTATTTTAGCTTATCGGTGAAGACGATCTTTTCAGCTTCTTTATCGTAGTAATAGTAGCTATCGCGCTCTTTCATGAGGGATTCCATCTTCTGCGTGAAAGACTCTCGCTCTTTAAGATAGTTCTTCATGATTTGCTTGGCCTTCGTGGGAGCCACGACAGTCAAGCGCTCTTGCACGTTGTCCATGAGCTCATCTCTCAGCTCATCCCAAGGCACGTCCTCTTCTTCGCTCTGTTGAATCTTTGCGACTGGTGCTGGCTTCTTGATTCTTTGCGGAGTGGCCGGTGCGCGCAGGGCGACTTTCGTGGGCGTCCTGCTAGGCGCAACCGTTTTAGGCTTGCGCGTCGTTCGTACCGGCGCCGAGGCCTGGTAGGAGAAGGTGTAGAAGATATAGGTGAAGGCGAGAGTCGCCGCAAGTACGTTGCGTAGTCTCATAGCGTCTATAGTAACCCAAGACTGTATTTTAGGGAAAATAAGCAGACTTTGCCGGACAGGTATCGTGGCCCCATCGCTCAACCATGGTCTTTCTGAGTTAATTCTGATTTCCTATAACTCTTTAGACCCTAATCTACGGAGGATTGACCATGGCCATGTCTCGCTGGTTACTTGCCGCTCTATTTGTTTTGTTCGGTACTGTGCAAACAGCACAAGCACAACTCAGAACAGTTCCCTATGTTGAAGTCGAGCGCTACCTCGGCACCTGGTACCAGATCGCACGCAATCCACTCATCTTCGAGGGAAACTGCATCTGCTCACGCCAGGTCCTTTCGCTGGGCCAAGGCCGCGTGGATGTCTACAACTCTTGCAACGAGCCCACTACGGGTGCGCTCCGTGAGATCCGCGGCTTCGCCACTAATAATGATCCAAGTTCGAACGCCCAGTTCACGGTTGATTTCGGACTTCCGCAAACCGGCCAGTACTGGATCATCGGTCTTGATGTCGACTATCGCTTCGCGGTTGTGAGTGATCCGAGCTTACTTTCTCTCTACATTCTTTCTAAGACACCCACCTTGTCGGCAGAACTCTACGACGAAGCCGTCGCTCTGGCGGCGGAGCAGCTGGATGTTTCTAGGCTTCGTCTGACGCCGCAAACTGGCTGCGCGTATCCGTAATGAAAACGGCGCTGTTTTTTGGCCTCATCTCAATGTCCGTGGTGGCCCAGGAGTTTCCTGGGTCTCCCACGTCAGCGGAGCATCCTGGCAGCAAGATCTATCCCTATGAAGTCGAGCGCAAAGACGTGCGCTGCGACGGTAGAGATGTGGTCGTCACCTATCCGCGCGGTCTCGGGTCGCAAGCGTTACCACTGGTGATCTACGGACATGGCCAGGCCTTGGGCTTCGAGCACTATGAGCAAACTCTCGTGCACCTCGCACGCAAGGGAGCGATTGGGGTTCATCCGCAGTACGACAAAGGTTTTTTTGATCAGGACTGGGTCCGCATGGGCCGAGATTTTGTGACCCTCACAAATTGCGCTATCGAAAAACTAGGGCTGACCGTTGCCGACGGGGAAGTCATTTTTACGGGTCACTCGAAGGGTGCCTATGTGGCCAGTGTGGCTGCAGGTCAAGCCTTCATCCAAAATCTTGCGGTGAAGCCCAGCACAGTGATGTTGTTTCAGCCCGCAGGCGTTGATGAGGCTTCCTGGAAAGCACTTCCACGTGACACCAGAGTGACTGTTATTCACGCGGATCAAGACACCATCGTTGACCTGTCTATCACGCAAAAGCTTTACGACCTTGCTCCTGTCGACCAAAAGCAAATGATCATCCTCAAGAGTTACGGAGCGAAGTTGGAGGCGAAGCACTTCTGGCCCCTGACTAAGAAATCAGTCTTCGGCGGAGCGAGCGAGAATGCTTTTCACTACTACGGCTCTTGGAAGTGGCTGACCGCTGCCATGTGGGATTTACGAGACGGAAATCGTGCGACGAATTCATACCTGTACGGTGCACAAGCCGCGGATAAAGGTGTGTCAGAACTAGAAGATACAATCCAAAGAAATTGGTGAGAGGTTTCCCTCTCACCATAATCACTAGAACAGATTGATGTTGGCGCTCATGGCGATATTGGTGACATCGTCACGAATGTTGCTCGGGATGTACTGGATGTTCGGGTAGAGGAAAATGTCACGTGTGACCGAGATGCCCAATCCGACGGACTGATAGACCTTTCGCTTTACGTAGCTATCAGAAGGATCACCACGACGTTGCTCGAACACCTGCCAGCCGAAAACTGTTCGTACGTTGAAGGTGTCGTTGATCACGTACTCGGCCTGTGGATAGAGTCCGATGAGCTGTTCTGTGTTCGCATCAAAAGCCGGAGTGTCCCGGACTTTATCGTTGAAGTCGTAGAAGTAGCCGATGAACGCTGCACCATAACTGAAGCCCGTGTTTCCTACATCTTTCATGAAGTTTTGAGAGAGAGTCAGTTCAGAGCGAAATTCACGATCGGTGAGTTGGTTGTTGGTGATCAGCTTACCAGTCACAGAGGAAATAGACTGAATGCCCCAGAGATTGTCGAGGTGGGCAAACTTAAGCGACGGATCTTGCACGTTCAGTTTACGAGAGTTCTTGTCGAAAGATTCCTTCAACGGTGAGTTGTCATCGATTTCTCCGTGGAAGGGAGTCGTCATAAACAGCCCGGTGCTGGCCGTGAGACTATCAAGTTTTGTGAGGCGATACTTCACTCCCACTTCACCTGAAAGAGACTGGAGGGTCTGCACGTTACCGCCGCCTACGATGTTTGGGCGCTCTGGATCGGTGGGGTCATTGAGCGAACCACCCTGGTAGTTCCAGAAAGTTGCAATAGACCACTTCGAAAGTGAGCCCTCGCTCGCTCTGAGGCGACGATTGGTGATGACCTGGTCGGCTTCATCCGTCGGCTTAGCTTCAGCAGGCTTTGTTGTAGCGGGGGCCGAGGCAGGCGCTGGCTTCTTGTCTTGTGCTAGGGCCGTCATTGCAGTCATAAGAACTGCGATGATCATGGTGGTTTTTAGCATGCAGTGTGCTCCTGGAGGTTAAGGTCTTAACTTCCAGAAAAACAAAAAAAGTAGAGGAGGTCATAAATAATTGACCTGGGAGCGATCGATTCATTTTTTTAGAAAAGGTTATTCAGAAAAAGCGAGTGATTGAGCTAGGCAATCACTCGCTGCGTCTAAATTACGGCGAAATGTACTTGAGCAAGGCGCCAGGGCCGAGTGGAAGATTGAACGTGATCCACCCAAACAGCATGAGGGACCAAGAAATCAAAAAGCCAATAGAGTAAGGAAGCATCAAAGCAATGACAGTTCCGATGTTGGCCTTGGGATCATACTTATTGGTGAAAGCTAGAATCAACGGGAAGTACGGCATCAAGGGCGAGATGATGTTCACCACGGAGTCGGCGATCCGGTAGGATGCCTGACTAAGTTCCGGCGAAACACCCAGCAACATAAACATCGGAACGAAGATCGGCGCCATCAGGGCCCACTTCGCTGACGCAGATCCGATCACAAGGTCTAAAAGCACTGTGAGAAGAATAAAGCCGAGCATGAGAGGGATCGGGCCGAGCTCAAGTGCGCGTAGCACCTCTGAGCCTTTCACCGCCATGATGAGACCCATATTTGAGATGCTGAAAAGCTGAATGAACTGAGCAGCG
>JBEIPE010000303.1:0-3507 GCA_040377215.1 Halobacteriovoraceae bacterium | reverse complement strand
GGATCACTGCCATCACGAAGAGCGAGCATGTGCTCGATGCGCTCAAAGTGCTTATGGGTTTTAAGCAGAGGCATCAAACGCAGATCAATGGCTTCGCGCATGGCCTTGTCCAAAGCTGGCCAGTCACCAGCGAGGGCGAGCTCCTCTGCACTTTCAGGAAGTGCTAAGTGGGTGACGATATGGCCATGTTCAAACATTACAGCTCGTGGGGCAAAGGCCGCTTCTTCGGACGGAAATAGGTGCGTGGAGAGTAGTCGGCAAAATCAGCGATCTTACCCATGTAAATGCACGCGTACTTTTCTACCTGGCCGGCAAAGCGACTCGGCTCCACACCCGCACGCATGACTTCGCCCCAATGAGGATTGAAATGCCCTGAGTACTGACGGATCAGTTTGCCGAGTTTTTTGTCGATGCCTTCGATTTCATCAAAAATCGGCTGTGATTTTTTCTTGTCCGGTTTGCTTTTGTCATAGAGGCGATCGAGCGCGTGCTCAAGATCAACTTTGCGGCCCATGAGGCTATTGATCTCACTGCCCAGTTCTTTCGTGGCATGCAGCGCTTGGCGTTCGCCCTCGAGTTCTTCAACCACCAAGGCCGTGCGCCAGTTGCAGGTTTTCTTCAACTGGAGGATGTCGCCGTAGATATGGTCGCCCAAGTAGAGAATCTGTTCCCCAGAGAGTCCGTGGTCTTTTTGAATGGTGGAGGCACAGCCGCCTTGATAGAGGCCGGTCAAAACCGGGCCGTGATGGTTTTTCATCAGGCCTGTGGCGGGATCCACACTCAAGAAGGGCAAACGATCTGTGAAGAAGCGTGGCTTTGCAGCTGCGGTGACGACGAGATCAAACAGCTCGCTCCAGTGTTTGTGCTCTTTCAAGAACGGCGTCATGGTGTAATCCAAAAGTAGTTTGGAGTACTCGTAATCAGAGTTGGTGATGACCCATAGTTTTTTGCCGAAGCTCTTCAAGCGCTCAAGTTCAGCGACCGCCTCGGGGTCTTGTACGATGTATTTTTTGACGTCTTTGCGCACTTCACTTTTAAGTGTGCCGTCGCGGTGAGAGGTGTCGAGCGCTTCGATCAGATCTTTCTCAATAACATGAAACTCAGGCAATTCGAGTTCTGGCTGGGCGTTTTTCAAATCCACGATCTGCATAAACAGACAGGCGTAGGCGACTGAGAAAGACGTGTCCACGATGGCGTAGCGATCAGAGTCGTTCAAATCAATGGAGAGGCCTTGGTAGATCTTCTGCTGTGATTTGAAATCCATCTCTTTTCCACCGTGACGAGACTGCTTCACCTTGCTGTGAAGGGAGAGTTTCAAAACGTTGCCATGAGGCTTATCAATCACGAGACCACGGATGATCCGGTTGTAATCGAACTCCAGGGCCTTGATTTGTGCCGGGTAGTTTTTGATCTGCAGGAGCTTTTTCTTAATCTCCCGGTAGGTCATCTCTTCGAAGGCCGTGGAGTTGTAGCGTACGAGCGTGTAGTCCATATCAAAGCCGATGGCCTGGATGTGTTTCATATTGAGCGTGCGATTGACGTATATTCCCATAATATCCTCGTATTTCCGGTGCGTTAAAAGTGTCGCCTAGGGGCACTCCCTCGTCAAATCAAGAGTTTTTTACACAAGCCCTAAGATTTATTGCGCGGCGCGCATTTGTGCGAGATAAGACCCTGCGATTTTAGAAATAGAGGAGCTTCACCCATGTCACTTCTTAAGCGCGGCCTTTCTTTGAGTCTTTCCCTGTTATCAACAGGCAGTCTTGCCCAGGTGATACCCAAAGTGGTCTACGGCGTCGACAACCGCGTCGAAGTCTATGAAGCTTCAAGCTCTATGCAGGCCGTCGCTGCTCGAACAGCGGCCATGATTCCTATGGATCGCCTCAAGCTCACCGTGAGTGAAACTGATTCAAACATTCGCACTTACAGCACGCGCCAAGGGAAGCTTAAAGATAATGGCATCTGTGCTGATGACCGTTTTGCTGATCAACCCACACCAGGAAGTTGTTCTGGCTTCCTCGTAGGTCCAGATTTGATCGTGACGGCCGGCCATTGCGCTCGCTCGGCCTCAGCTTGTCAGGGCAATGCTTGGGTTTTTGGATTTGCCATGGATGCGACCACGCAAACAGCTGGGTTGAATATTCCTGACAGTCAGGTTTATCGCTGCAAAGAGTTGGTCAATCAAAAGCTCAATAGTCTTGAAGGCACAGACCACGCGTTGATTCGTTTAGACCGCGTCGTCTCTGGTCTGACTCCGCTCAATCTTCGCACCTCTGGCAAGATCGAAGATAACACCGAGATCGTGGTGATCGGTCACCCTATGGGGTTGCCGACGAAAGTTTCTGACGGCGCCAATGTTCGTAAGAACGTTCACCCGCACTTCTTTGTCGCGAACCTTGATACCTTTGGTGGCAACTCTGGCTCGGCTGTTTTTAATACGGCCGATCTGACCGTTGAAGGCATTTTGGTTCGTGGTGAAACTGATTACAAGTACAACTCTGCCAAAGGCTGCCAAGAAGTTTACGTGTGTGCTGATGACAAATGCCGTGGCGAAGATGTCACACGTATTACTGACATCATTGAGCTTGCTCAACGTGATCAGGTGTTGGCGGCCGCTGCAAGTGGTGATGCCGAAACAGTGGCGGCTTACCTTAAGGCACAGGGCTGGGTCAACATCTACAACAATGCCGGTGTGACGATCCTTGCTTCTGCAGCGGGTGGCCAGCAGGCCCATATCGTAAGTGAACTTATCAATGTGAAGGCCGATGCTCAGATCAATGATCTTTCAGGCAAAACGCCGATACATCAATTGGCCGGTAACAAGACTTTGACTGCTGACGGCGAAGCCGTTTTGGCAAGCTTGGTAGGCGCAGGCGTAAAGGTGAATGCGCAAGATGCAGCGATGAATTCCGCTCTTCATATGGCAGTAAAGAACAGCAACACGCGTTTGGTGGAATTGCTCTTGGCGGCCGGTGCGGATGCGCGCTTGAGTAATGCCGATGGTAAAACGGCGATGGATTTGACCGATTGGTTCAAGCCAAGCCAGCGCAAGATTCGTTCTCTCTTGAAGAAAGCGCTGAAAGCGAAGATCTAAGGCTTTTTGGCGACTCCCATATAGGAGAGCCAAAGATTCTTGGTGGTAGTGAACTGCAGCCCTTGAGGCACGATACCGCTCAAAATATTTTGTAGGGGTATCGTGCTGAACTTCGGTCTGAGACCGATCAACTCTTGATTTTTTAATCCCACATTCTCACAGAACTGCACGAGCTCACTTGGCTTAATGAAAAGCTCAATCACATGCATGTGCGGTGGCGTATTCTTCACCATCCACTCCACGAATTTAATCACCACAAGGTGAGAGAGGGGGTTGCGATTGAAGGTGTGATAGAAAAAGACTCCGCCAGGTTTGAGAACTCGCGCACATTCTTTCACCACGTCCGCAGGGTTAGGCACGTGCTCGAGAAAATCCAAGGTGGTGACCACATCGAAACTTTCATCGGCAAAAGG
>JBEIPE010000298.1:0-3527 GCA_040377215.1 Halobacteriovoraceae bacterium | reverse complement strand
GGACTCGAGCCTGCGATCAGCTTCGCGGTTATTCCACAGGGAAATTTCTTCCAAGCTAATATCGCCGCGCTCGAAACAAATAAAACCTACGTCCTGAATCTCAAAGAGCTCACCAGCGGCGCGAAGTCGAACTCAATCCTGCTTCAGAAGCGCCGCAATCGTTGAACTCGTCTATTCGAGCTTGATCAGCATCCCATCGCCATAGCTAAAGAAGCGGTACCGTTCGCGGACCGCTTCTTTGTAAAGCTCCAACGTACGCTCACGTCCCAACAGCGCGCTTACAAGCATCAACAATGAACTCTGCGGCAGATGAAAATTTGTGATCAAACCGCGGATGCTGTGCACTTCTTTTCCTGGATGCAGGAAAATTCTAGTCTCGCGCGTCTCACCGGGGGCAGGGAAATCAAAATCTCCTTCACGCCAGCAGCTCTCGAGCACACGCAAGGCCGTGGTGCCCACGGCAAAAATATTTCCACGCCCGGCACGAATTTTTTCGGCCTCAGTGGCTTCGACGTGAAACGTTTCTGCGTGCATCTTATGCTCGCGGATATCAGCGCTCTTGACCGGTCTAAATGTTCCAAGGCCCACGTGCAAAGTCACAAAGGCAGTTTTAAAACCGCGGCGACGAAGTTCCTCGAGAAGCTCTGGCGTAAAATGCAAACCCGCCGTCGGCGCGGCCACGGAGCCCGCTTCTTTGGCATAAACGGTTTGATAGTCACGACGGTCTTGCTCATCACTGCGGCCATCACGAATGTACGGCGGAATGGGAATGCCGCCGTCGCGCTCAAGGAGATTTAAAAAATCTTCGCGAGCAAGGTTAGGTCTGACCCAAAATGTTCCTTCTTCGCCGAGTTCACACAATTCTAAATTCAAAGAACCGAAGTGAAACACCTCACCCACTTTGCGTTTCCCCGCGGCCTTCAAGAGCACCTGATAAAGTCCTTCGCGCGGAGCGAGCGAGAGGACGAAGGCCTCCACCTCTCCACCGGTGGGTTTGTGGCCGACTAAACGGCAAGGGAACACACGGGATTGGTTAAACACCAAGGTGGCGCCGGCCGGCAGATACTGGGCGATATCGCGGTAATGAGCATGCTGAACTGGATTCCCGGTCACCATCAGACGTGAGCCGCTGCGGCCAGGGATAGGGCGAGCGGCAATAAGCTCTGGTGGGAGCTCATAATCATAGGCAGATAGAGTGAAATTTACCGGATCCATTGTCGAAAGCCTCTTGCGGGGGCCATACTTATCATAAGGAGCCTCTAAATGGCGATTCGCTGGCTACTCATCATGTTGATTATTCCTACTGTGCTGGCCAGCACGACGCAAGAGCGTGCCCTTCAGCTTAATGAAGAAATGGAATTTCTCATGAGTGTTGCCAACAAACCGCGGATCTGGGGTGAAGGCAGCCTCCCTAACCGCTCGGAACGATCTGGCCCGGCCCCCACGCAAATGGAAGGGATCGAGAATTTAGAAGATCGTTTCTTCCAAGATGAAGTGAAGTTCCAGGCCGCGCAGGCGTTGGAACCTGCTGTTGATGAAGAGAGTTCAGAAGACGAGAGAGCAGATTACCGCGTGGACGGCACTGTTCCTCAGGCCCAGTAGTTTTTACCTCTACCCTCTCCTTTATTTTCCCCACCCCCTTTTTCGTTCCTTATGATTCTTGAGTATTAGAAATTTTCAACTGCGCACCTTATTTGCAGAGACGTGGGCAACAAGGAGCTCGCTCGCCACGTACAATGCATTGAAGTACACTCAGAGATTAGAAGAAGCAGGCTTCACGAGAGAGCAGGCGCAAGAAACAGTCAAAACGGTGATTGAAACGGTGGATGATAATTTCGCAACGAAATTTGATTTGAAAGAAACGGAGTATGCCCTTAAAGGGGATATTCAATCGGTGCGGTCGGAACTCAAGCAAGAAATCCAAGAGCTTCGCTACGACATGAAGCAAATGGAAAGTCGCCTCACCATTAAGATGGGTGCCATGATGATGGCCGGCATCGCTATTCTACAATTTTTGAAGTGAGCTAAGCTTTGGCGAACATTCCCGAAACTTGCTGAAGCAGTGGAATGAGCTGGAGCATCCACTGATCGATCATGCTCTTCACCACCGCGAACATCGGATAGCTCTTCACCTGTGATAGCAAGAACTCAAGAATTTGATTGAGGATGCGCATGACGGGCTCAAGGTCAAACTTCTTGATAAGCATATCAAAAAGATTTTTCGCCTGCTCCACGTTCTGGCCTTTGACGACGTACAGAGGATTTTTGTTCTTCATGACAGCAACTCCTGCTGAACGGTTTGCGCCATATTCATGAACTGGTCTTGAATTTCTTTGAACTCGCTGGCTTGAAACTCAAAGACTGACTTACGAGAAGCTTGCGCCTTCGTGAACTGCACACGATTCGTGAACGGCACGAACATGCGGCCACTGCCAAGATCTGCTCCGATTTTTTCGAAATCAGCGTGGACTTGTTTGCGACGAGCATCGAAGAGGTTCGGGATGTAGCCTAGGTTACGAGGAACTGGGCAGATTTCCATCTCACGGATATCTTCCAAGACCTGCTGAATATTTTTGAGGCCCTGCTGTGAGAATGAATCCGGCACAAACGGATACAACACACCGTCAACTGCACAGAGAATGTTCACCACGAGCAGACCCAACGTTGGTGGGCCATCGATCACGATGAAGTCATACATGCTGCGCAGATTATTTTTCTCGATAAACTTTTTGAGAATTAACTGACGAGGAGAATTGATTCCCGCCACCGTGAGTTCAAAACCAGAAAGCTCTTGGCCCGCAGGTAATACGTCGATGTGCACACCATCGATAGTTTTCGCTCGGACAATCACTTCATCCAGCAAGCACGCCGTATGCAATGGTTTCAATTCTTTAAGACTATTCACCAGAAGATGATGGATGTGCGGACGCTCCGTGGGATTCACACCGAACATCGAAGAGAAATTAAACTGGGGATCCATGTCGACGCAGAGAATGCGTTTACCTTGGCGCGCGAGAGCGTGAGCGATGTTGAAGGCCATGGTGGTCTTACCCACTCCGCCTTTCTGATTCATCAGCGCGATGATCTTGCCTTGAGGTGACGACTCCGCAGTCGTTGATAATTCACTCACCATTTTCCATAGCGTTTTCATACCGGGCCCTCCAGGCTCGCTCTATCTCAGGGAAAGCTTAACAAGCGGAAAACACGAAGAAAATTGAAGTTTTCGACCATTTTTGGGGGCAGTTCTTGCCCCTAAGGGTTATTGAGAATCCCAAAAGACGCTATTAAATACGGCTACTTAGCCCATAAAAACGCCCTATCACCAGGAGATGAGACAATAACAGAAGTAAACACTCGGACTTGTGTTTGTAAGGACTTACGGAAAAAGTCCGAGAAGGACTAGGTAGAGGACTCAAAAAGGGATTTTTGGTCATGACACGATTAACAGGTTTTATATTGCTCATGTTGCTGGCGCTCAGCGGCTGTTTGCCGCAAGCGAAGCAACAATCATGTGGTTCCGGGAGTGT
>JBEIPE010000104.1:0-9176 GCA_040377215.1 Halobacteriovoraceae bacterium | reverse complement strand
GATCGCCGATCAAACAGGTATCGATACCATTAATCAAAATGCTGACTTGTTCTATTACAATGCAGCAGCTTGTCCGACGGGAACAGGGTTTCCGATGGGAAGTTTTACGAACTACGGCAATATAAAATTCGACGCCATGATTGTGGATGGGCAAGGGCGCTACTTTAAAGGTCTTTGGAGGCCGACGCCGTCCAGTTCAACCCGTGTGGTTTGGGCCCTTCCTACACCCAACAGGCTCTGTATTTTTACTGATACCAATCCGACTTCCTTTGCGACAGCTGCCAGTATTAGAAATTACCTGAATATCATTCTTCCCCAGAAGATCTGTTACACGAAGCTTTAGTGTTGCTGGAGGGCAACAGACTCTCGTTTTCTTGCCACATATAGAGTTTCTCCACGACGACCTACCCATGAGCTTCAATGCTACTGTGAAAGGCATCGTTTCAAACAAAGGACTCTCATATGTTGGCACGGACCCTCATGGCATTGCTTCTTGTAACTACAGCTGCGCAAGCACAGGACGATATCGTCCGCTACGGAAGCTCCGACCCGGATTCTCCAAACTACGTCGACGTCCTCTTTCCTTGCTATTTCTCGGGGACGAAGGTGGGAATTGATATCTACAGAGACTCAGACCGGTCGAAAGTGTACGAGGGAAAACTTGGTAAGATCTTAGAGCGGACTCGTGCTGACTTTATCGGGGTTTATAGTCTAGAGATCAGCAACCTCGTCTACGAAGCCCCGGTTCCGATGTCTGCTGGCGCCACGGTGGTCTACTACGATAAGGCGGCCAAAGACTGCGCGGTCCGCATGGCGAAAGTGCTGGCGAAGAACCTCCGTGAAATTTATCCAGCGGATTCCGTGAAATTTCAGAAGGGTGTTCGAACTCATTTTTTACGGCAAGCCAGCAATACGATCGAAGTCTTTCTTCCCTAAGTCCTAAGTTGGTGCGGCGTTAGGGCCGCACCAAGCCTAGCTGAATCTCAGATCTTTTGCGTACAAGTAAAGTTTGCTTCTTCATCGAAGCCCAGGATGTCGCCGGAGTTACGATCGAAGTAGAACAGCTTTCCTTGCTTCGAGCGGGGAGCTCTAGGCACGGCCGATAAGCGGAAACCCATCAGCACATTTTCGTCCATAAAAGTCTGCGTCGTCTTGATCCAGATGGTCACGGGACGGCCATACTGCTGATAGGAAGACATCTTAAGGGTCGCTGTTTCATTGGCGACTTTGAGTTTGACTTGCCCTTTCTTCGTGGCGAAGTCGTAGGTTGCTACGAATGAACTTTGCACATTGCTGTCCTCGCATTTCCAGACGACTTTAGTCTGGGCATGGGCGATGACACTCAAGAAACTTAGAGAAATAGTTAGAAAGTATTTCATAGATGTTACCAACAAGTCTCAACACGTGCTTCGTCACACACGCGAGGAATTGTTCCCGAGTTTTTACATTTGAGGCGAGCATTGCTGACGGCGTTTTCACGATTCACGCCCGTGGCGTCGTAGGTATAAAGCGACGTCACGATACGACAAGTGATGACTCCGGGCGGGAGCTGCTGTTGGAGTGAGGCGACCAAGGCATCTTCGGCCATGATGAGGGCCTGCTGGGCCTGTCTGACATCTTCGAGAGCACGGCGCACCAGACGCGAGTCGGCTTCGGCGAAACTTGCGGTACTGGCAAGCATAAGGAAAGTAAGTAGTAACGTTTTCATGCGGGGTTCTCCTGAGTTAGCGGTTAAGTGGGGCGTAACACGTGATAGGATGTTTTCTTTCTGCTGCCGTGAACGTGAGTTTCAGCTTGTGGCGGTTGCGATTCATGCCACGAATGAAATCCTCTTCGACACTGATGATGTTGTAGTCGTACCCGGCGACGGTGAGCGTGACCTGAGGCCTTGATCCGCGGCATCGAGCTGTTCTCAATGCGAGAGAACTTGCAACGAAGCGATCTCCCTCTGGGCACTGCAGGCGCTTGGGAAGATTGTCCTGAATGATCTCGAGGTCTCCTTCGAAGATACCATTTTCACAACTGAGCGCTGTGGCGGAGGCTAGTAGGGCGAGGGTGAGAGCGAAAGCTTTCATAAGAATCCTTTACTCACGGAGTAGGGTTTGGATGAGTTGCGGTTCTGTGTAAAAGCCCTCGTGGCCTGATTCCGGGAAGATCGTCAGGCGGTCTTCGATCCCGAGGACCTTGGCGGTGTGGACGAGGAGCTGTGAAGGCAGGAAGGTATCCTGAAGACCGGCGTAGTAGTGCACGGGCAAAGAATGCTTTTTGATGTTCCTGCGCACTCTTGCCAAGCTTATTGGCTTCGGACGGAAGGCCGGTTTGTGAGGAAGGCGCGCGAGGTAGTTGCTACTAAAACGACATTCCGAGAGGACCTCATTTTCTCTCGTTGCTTTGCAGCCACTGTAGAAAAAATCACCCGGGATGAGTTCGAGGTACGTGATGACGTTCAGAGCATAGGCCTGATTGCGCTCGTTGAAGCGCAGAATGTAGGTGTTGGCGAAGTTGCGGTAGAACGTATCGAGCTCAGTAAACTTGGCCTGCTCCATTAATTCCACAATTCGCGCGAGTTTATCATGGGCAATCGGCCACTGGTTTTTGAAGCCGATCAGTAAGAATAGACCACCGAGGATCTCATTCCCGCAGATCTCGATTCTCTTTCCGCCTGGTGTGGGGATACAAATCTTGCTAAGAGCGACATGGGCTTCGGAATGAGGTGGAAGTGTCAGGTAGTCGATCAGCTCACCGATAGAGCGTGCATCCCTTCTTTCGTTGTGAAAGGCGAGGAAGTCCACGCCGACTTCACTGAGCCGTTGTTCGCGGACGTCGAGCATGCGATCACCCTTCGGGACAAAGCCAAAACCATGGATGTGAGCCGAATGCAGAGACTGGGGAAAAAGCTCAATGTAGCGAAAACTTGTGAGACCACCGAAGCTTTGTCCGAGGATCTTCCATTTCTTCCCGGGACGTATCTGTTCACGAATCAACTCTGCATCTTTGACGATAGAGGCGGAAGAGAAGTTCTTGTAAGCCGCGAGGTTTTTCTTCACATCGTAGTTCGGGAAGTGGCCCGAGCACCCTGTCCCACGCTGGTCCATCAAAATGATGTTGGTCTCTTTCAGTTCTTTCACGCGATCAAAAATCCCTGAACCGGAGGCACTTGAAACGGTCGGGCCACCGTTGATGAAAAGAACAGGTGTCTGCTCTTTGAAGCGTGCCTGGTCTTTTTTGAAGTAATAGTAGATGGGAATCAGTTCATTCTTCTGCGGGCGTTCATGATTGAGCGGCGCCTGCACAACAGCATAGGTCCAATCTTTTCCAAGCTGAGACAAACGCTGCTCGCATTGAGTCGGCGCGGCGAGTGCGAGCAGGGGAAAAATGAAAACAGCGAAAAGGAGTGTTTGTTTCATGAGTAAGCCTTTTCGCCAAAATAGCCCGGCCAAGCAAAAATAGGACAGGCCTTCACTTCTTTATATGCTGCCGTGGAAATGAAGGCGGTTGCTTTTAGGCAGCAGGTTCAAGCTCCGGCACCGTGAGATTGCAGTGGCAGGGGACCGAGTCATCGAATTCCAGTAGTTCTTCCTCGGCGATCTCGCAGCGACCCACCATGGGGATATGAGGAATACTGCAATGATCTCCCACCAGCTTGTACGTGCAAAGATGCCCGCTCGTGCACGTGAGGGAGTCGTCGGCCAGGGCGGTGAAACTTAGCATGGCAAAGAGAGCGAATGTTTTCATGTGAACTCCTAATGTTGAATGGTTGTGTCGTCGCATTTAGTGATGGAGCCTTCGAGCCATGTTTTGACCTCAGCCACTTGCGCGGTGAGGTCTTTGCGGGAACGGGACCACCACAGAGTGATGTCGTTGCGTTTTTTTAAGGTGAAGGGGAGGCGAACAGACTTGCCGGCCCTCAACTCGGAATGGAGCGCGAGCTGCGGCAGGCAGCTCCAGCCTAATCCACTCGCCACCGCGGATCGGACTCCAATGATTCCATCAACATTAAGTTCGGCGATCTGGGGAGGAATGAAATCGAGCAAGTCTTCAGGATCAACACCGTTGACGCGCACGAATGGTTTCGTTCTTAGCAACGCCATACTTGCCGCTTCGTCGAGCTTCAGAAATTCATTACGCCATTCAGGAGGAACCACAATGCACCAGGGATCAGGGGCGATTCTCTTAGATGCGATCTCCGGATCATAAGGAGGATGGCATGCAATCACATAGTCCGTTCTGCTGTTGATCACTTCATCTTCGAGACTCCCACTGACCAACTGGTAGGACCAGCTGCAGGAGTTCTGTGTCTGATCTTTTAGGTCACGAAAATGTGGAATGAGAAGTTGCTCCGCGAGCCACGAGTAGGATGAAATTCGATAGGTCGGCTTCAGGCCCAAGATGGATTTTTGAATAGCGATACTCTCGTCCACCCACTGAACCAGTTTTTTTCCTTCTTGGGTTGCGACCCAGCGATTGTCGACTTTGTAAGCGAGTCCATAGTCACTCGAAAGTTTTTGAATTTTTCGCGCGAGTGCCCCGGGATCAATCTCGAGGATTTTAGCTGCCTCGCGGAGCGAGGGGGTATCGCTGAGTGCCTTAAGAATTAAGCAGTACTCTGGGGGGACGAGAAAATTGTACATCGGCTTACCTTTTCATTTCTTTGAAGCGTGCTTTATCAAATCGAAGCGCACAGGTCTTTCCGTTGAGGCTCGAGCCCTGCGGTGAGAGAGTTCCAAGGACGTAGATCTTGTCGCCGGCGCTCACGGCAGCGATTTTTTCTTCATTCGCCATGTTTGCGCTCCGGGTGTAGGCGACGCCGGTGTGCTTTCCGCCCTTCATATCTCGGAAGGCGACGGCGTAGGCACTGCCGCTTTGGCTCACCTGCGTGACCAGCGCCGGAATGGAGACCATCGTCCGGCTCCATTTTTTCACACCACTGACTTGATTCGACTGGAGGTCTTGGCAGATCTTCGCCAGCGTCGTCTGAGCTTTGGTTCCGAGTCCGCGAAGGTCGCCCTTCAAGGCATCACTCACGTCATAGAGCCCATCATCGAAGGCGGCACAACCGCCGAGTACAAGGAAAGGTAACAGAAAAACTAGCTTCATTTGTTCTTCCCCAAGAGGTGGTCACTCAAGACGTTCAAGGGAACTGCGCCATAGCTAAGCAGGCGCTCGTGGAATGTTGCCACCTTGAACGAATGTGGTGACCGTTGTTTAAATTTTTGCCGAATTTTTTTGATGGCGTTCGAGCCCACCATGTAGCTCGTGACCTGACCTGGCCATTGCGTGATCCTTTCGATCTCTCTCTCGGCGATGTCCATGTTATGGGGCAGGACTTGTCGCCAGTAGGTCATGGCCTGCTGCTCGTCCCAGCCGTCACGATGTATGCGCACATCGAGGACCATGCGCACGGCACGGATGAGTTGCCATTCGAGTTTTCCAAAGAGCATCGTCTTGTCTTCATAGAGTCCCATCTCTTCTCCTAGGTCTTCCGCGTAGGCGCCCCAGCCTTCGAGGAAACCGACAAAGGGCTCGTCGCGATCGATGCCGTGGAAATGTGCGATGGTGGGCCTGCCCAATTGGTAGTGGTGTCCCGGGGCCACTTCGTGGAGGAAAGACCACACCAGCGCCCTGCGATTGAAACGCTTCTCAAAGAAGTTAAAGTAGAATGTGCTGTCATTGTAGTAGGCAGGAGGCGAGTTCCTCGTCGCCTCGGGAATCGGTTCCACCTTGAACGGTTTCATGGCCGTATCGGTGAAGAATTTCCCGAGGGCCACTTCAGCCTTTTTTGCGATCGCCGCGAACTCATTTTTGATCTCTCCCTCAGATTGAAGGATGAATTCAGGTGACTGCAGGAAGCGCTGAAACCCGGTCCTGTTTCCCTTGTAGCCCAGCTCCTCTTGGATGATGACCATCTGATGCTTGATGTCCTGGATCGCTTCATTTGCTAGATCGAATACCTCACTTGCGGAAACGGGAGATGAGGTCGCGTGGCGCAGATAGATCTCGTACCACTGTGTGTGTCCGGGCAATCCGTAAAGACTGTCTTGGGGGGGCCTACCATTTCTTTTTTTGTAGTCGATCTCGCGGTTAAAACGTTGAATGTCCCGTGCCAGCAGGTCAGCCAAGACGGCATGGAGGAGGAGTTGCTCACCGCTGAGTTGGATTCGTGGAATCTTGCTGAGCGCCTCTGCGAGCTCCTTTCGTCCACTGAGAATTTTTTCGAGGGTCTGCAGGTCTGGAATCGCGGCAAAGTTCATTTTGGCTGACGGACCGAAAGGCTGAACGTGGAAAGTTCTGTTTTGCAAGAGATATGTCGAAGCGATCTCAGCAATCATGTGTGACCTCTGCGAAGCTAGATTTATTTCGCCTGATGAAGCGAGTGCGTGGGAGAAGATACAAAGAAGCAGTAAAATATTTTTCATGCAACACTCATTACTTCAGAAGTGTTTGACATGGGCAATGGTTCATCTGTGTTCACCAGCAACGCGACGTCGCCAGCTAACAACAGTGTCAGAGTGACACTTCGAAGGGGCGCTGTCCCTCAACGCGAGCGCGCAAGCAAATCAAAAAAATTGAGCATCAGATAAGCGTACGTCACGATGTTACCCATGATGAGCGAACCGACGAGCCAGGGCAGTGTTTTTAAAATGGATCCTTCGTGCAGAAACACGAAGAGATTAAAGGCGAGGAGTCCCAGGTAGAGATCTGCGATAATCTGCTTTCCCCACCGAAGCGTGAGGATACTTCGGACGGATTTGAAGAAGGGTTCTTTGAATGTGATGCACGTGCTGTAGGCCGTGAAGAGAAAGAGCACGAAACCGATGAGATAGTAGGTTATGTTTTCCATCGGGCCTCCAAAGAGCAAATTACCGTCATCCAGTCACGTTGTCGTTGAAGCGTCACAGCTGTGCCGCGATCTAGCGATTAAAACCGGCGCCGGTGGAACTCACGGGCGCCGGATCTCCCAGACCTAATTGACTGTTGTCAGGCACGAGACTGGATGGCGTCTATCCGACGTCGTGAACGTTAACTTAAGTTTGTAGTTTGCCGTTCCACGGATGAGGTCCTCATCGACTCGGATGATGTTGTAAGTTCTGCCACCGGCCGCGAGCGTGACTTTTGGTCTCGCTCCAAGGCAGCGGGCCGTGCTGAGCTTGAGTGTGCCCGGAACTCGCATGTTGGCGTGCCTGCAGTCCAGTTGCTTCCCGAGATGACTTCTAACGATCGCGACGTCACCCTCGAAGATTCCGCCTTCGCAGGCGAACGCAGAGGCAGAGGTAAGTAGGGCCAGGGACAGAACAAGCATTTTCATACGACGCTCCTTTTAATGTACGGTTTCTCACAGGGGTTCCCCGCCAAGATAGTGCAGTCGCCGTTGAATGCATGGGCGTTTTACTTTTTTATATGCTGCTTTAGAGATGGGGCGGGAGAGTTTTTTTACAGCACTGGCGCCTCAGTTCGGGCGGTATGTGCTCAGCTGATACGTATTGTTGAAGAGAAGGTCCTCATCCACCCAAAAGCGCCCCGTGGAGGAGCTGTCTGTCTCAGACATAGATTCGCACTCGACGAGATCCTTCAGCGCAGGGGGAATGCCGCCCGCGTGTTTTCTAAACGGACAGGTGTTGCCCCAGGAGTTTTGAATGAGAAATTGTCTGCGCCCTGCTGGCCCGGGTCGATAGCCGATGAGTGTCACTGCGTGGAAGCCGTGATCGGAAATGCCGGACGTGTCGTCTTCGCAGAATTTAGAATCGACGGGTGTCGTCGCCTTGAAAAAGCCAGTGCAAATGGAAACGCCCACGGCTCGGCCAGCGCAAATCTCCGCGACCGTATTCGCCTTTGCCGTCGTGGCGGTCGCTACAGAGGTGATGTCGAGCTCAGTACAACTGTGCCCGTGTTGACTGGCCCGCTGTTTCATCTGGGTGGCGCAGGCGGGCGAGAGAATATTCACGATGGCCGCTTGCGGGTCGAGCTCATTGTTTGCGAGTTGCCCCAGGGCCAAGATGAGGCCTTCGGCCTGCGACAACACTTCTGGGGAGAGTGGAGCACTGGCCGACAGTTGGCAAGTCGGAGCAGTCAAGAATCGATCGAGTGCTTGGAGCTCTTTAGGATGTCCGCACGAATCAAAGGCCCGTCGATCAGCAAGATAGAAATTTCCAGCTCTCTGGGCGATGGACGAAGTGTCGATGTCGTTCCAGTTTCCCCACCACGCGATGAACTTGTCTTCTGCTTGCGCTCCCGCAAGAGCGGACGAAGTTCCGGCGAGCTCGGCGGCGGCCAGCTGTTGATCGAAGTCGGCGTTCATGTCGAGGAAATCTCGGTGAGACATCAGTGCCGAGGGATCGGGTTCGCCACTTGGGAGGAAGGTCTTCTCCAAGAGACGAGCAGCGACTTCTTTCTGCTTCCCAGGTGCGCTGGATGACAGAATCGATGTCCAGTAAACTTTCTGCCTTTCGAGCGCCCTTCGCGAGATGTAGTCACGTAAAGGCAGCGAGCACGTCGTCTGCGTATCTTTGAAATAGTAGGCGAGGCGGCGCACGGCCTGGGCCCGTGTGGCGGGAGAGAGGAGCTGCGTGCGTAGCTGGCGAATGTCGCCCTCTTGCGCTTCGAGGAAGCGGGCCATTTTTACCAGGAAGCTTTGTTGTGCACCAGTGTTATCCATGGTGCCGATGAAATCAAAGCCTAGCTGGTCGAAGTCGCAGAAGCCCTGCTCAGTGGCCGCTTTCGCAACGTCGCAGACGTCTGCGCCCCAATTGAAGATGCGCTCTTTACCTTGTCGGTCCGTGTAGAAAAAACGCTCGATTTTTGCGCTTTCTGTGATGCTCATCTGGATGTAGGACGGTGACTTCGCTAGACCCAAATTATGCTGCATCATTAAGGCTGCGGTGTTCGCGCTACACGTGCCCATGCCATCTTGATCATGCACCGGTAGATAGCTGAGCGATCTTGCGGACGGGCATGACTGCGTCCAACCACTCAACGAGAAGCCTAGGGAGCTGAGAATGAAGAATAGGGGCCATATTCTCATGACGACCTTTTCGGCTTCTGTGCGGTAATAAGCGAGCTACAAATAAGCAGCATTAGCTGATTGTTTTGGGCAACTAGTTTAAGAAAGTCAGCATCTTGATGACGTTCATAAGGGTAAGCACGGTGATGACGGCTCTGATAATCATAAGATCTCCTTT
>JBEIPE010000146.1:0-7241 GCA_040377215.1 Halobacteriovoraceae bacterium | reverse complement strand
AGGATCGCCTTTCTTGGCGTCGAATTTAAATTCCGCGAGCCATGGCTCCATCTCTTTATACTCAGTCAAAAAGAGCGCGCCGGTGGTCTGCTGTTCCCAGCAACCATAAGGGTAACCCACGACGTATTTAAACGCTTCATCCAGGCCATCCAGCAAACTCTTGGTGAAATAGACACGCACACGGGTCGAGCCGGCAATAGCCCCTGTCGGCATAGAGAAATCCAACGCCTGCGTCCCGGTCAATGGAACAAGTCCGCCACTCACATGGGCGGCCCCTGGATCTGACTGAACAGGCAAGCTGATCGCCACACCGTCTTTGTAATTCTTGGCCTTCACACGCGCCTCGAGTGTGAGCTGACCTGCTTTATCTGTAGTGAAAGGGAAACTTAAAAGCTCGCGGACACCAGGGGCCACGTCTTTTGTCTGCTCCACCGTCGCCGGCATCGCCCCGGTAATCTTCGCACTCAACTCAGCTGAGAGTTTTTCTTCCGTGGCGTTTTGCACGCCAAATGCACCACTGAACGAATCTCCCGCACGCAAGAAGGGCGGGAAGAACGGAGTGAGCATCAACGGCAACACAGCTTTAAAAGTGGTCTCGCCTTCACCGAAGCGGTTTTTCTCATCGACCGCCACAGCAATCACACGCCACTGGGTGAGATTGTCCGGTAGTTTGAATTTAAGTTTGGCCTTGCCATCTTTCACTTCAAGCGCAGGCTCCCAATGAGCGACTGTCTTAAAGTTACTGCGCAACTCTTCCAGTCCGTTGCCACCGCCGCCACCAGCAGCAGCGCCCTTCTTACCAAAGGAGCGACGGCCAATTAGGCGCGTGAGGGTTTGGTAGTTCCAAACGCCCAGCCCCTTGATGTGATAGAACGTATCTAAGACTTCAAAGAAAGATTTGTAAGACGGCACGAGTTGAAGAACAGCATCGTCGACCACCGTCACAGCGATCTCGCCGTCGACCTTGCGGCCTTTCCAATCTTTGACGTTAAGAGAGACTTCTACTTCTTCGCCAGGAGAGAACCTGGCTTGAGTACTCGCTTCAACTTTCAGAATGGTCGGCTGACGAGAAACTTGAATCTGAGCGTAGCCCATTTTGAATGATGGACGGCCGAGATCGACGCCGCCTTCATACTTTTCGCCTGTGCGTCCCTTCAATAGAACAACGGATACGAAGACACCTGGCACATAGGCCGAATCTTCTAGGGGAAGTTCATACGTCCAGAAGCCGCCAGAGAACTTCACCACCTCGTGGCGAATCACGCCGTAGCGCTCAACCGTAACGAGTGCCTCGCCCTCTTTATACGGTGACTGCACGATGAAGCGCGCCTTCTCACCGAACTCATAGCTGGCTTTCTCTGGTTTCACATCAATGCGGTCATGGTTATTGCGTGGGCCCCAGGCCCAGCTATTGGGTCCTGGTACCCAGAAGTAATGTTCACGAACTGGGCCCTGCTTACCTTGAAATGATGTCCCGATGGTAAGAAAGTACGACCCCTCACCCTTCGGTGTAATCGGACAGGTGACTGGTGTTGTCGCTGTGACCACTTCACAGGTGCCGGCGAGTTCTTCTTTCATCTCACTGTCGTAGTAGTACACGTTACCGCTACCGAGACGACGGACCGTGGTCCAGGTCCTACGTTTTAGTTCATAACGAGCTTTCACACCAACGACCGGCTCACCTTCTGTGGAAAGTGCGATCAATTGCGCCTTCACAGGTGTGCCTTCATCAACCACGTAGTCATCATGCTTCGTTCCTGGGAACCAACCACGATTAGAGACTGTTAAATCCGTGCGTCCGCTGACGGACATGCCATCGCCATCAGTGACGGTGGCTTCAGCAATCAAGGTGCCGTATTCCGGGAGATCCACTTTATCAAAGCTGGCCTTAAAACGACCTTCTTTGTCCGTGGTGAATTCATTTTTGCCTACGAGCTCAGCACTCGTGCCGCCCGCATCGCGCACATAAAATTCAAAGGCACTGTAAAGCGATGACGAAGGAGGAGTGTAAGGTCTTGAGCGCACCACGAGGGCCGCTTCACCTTTACTACCCTGCACTCCGCCGCCCACATGAAACTCTACTGTTCCAGCGATACTCAAAGGCGCTTTGCTCTTGGTAAGAGGATCCATCGTCACTTTGAGTGTTGGCGTCGTGAACACCTCAACACTGAAAGGTTCCATGACATAGCGTCCACTCACATTGAGGGTATATTTCCCGGTCGACGCTTCCGGCTTGAGCGCGAACTCGACAACCGCAGTCCCAAATTTATTAAAATCAACTTTACCTTCCGCGATCTTTTCGCCACGTGGATCGGTCAGCGTCCATGGCACGTCTTTATGCTCTGAAAGCTCTGGCCCCATCAAACCCGTTTTACGCGCATAGATTTTCAGCGCACCCTTTTCACCTGGGCGGTAAAGTGGATTGCTTGGAATGGCATCGTACTGCCAGTTGAGATCATTCTCATCGGCGAGACTATGGCCGAAATCCCAATTGGTGATTCCTGACTGAGTCATGTAGGTCAAAGGCAAGGCCACCATGTGCTCTTTGTACTGAGCGATGACGACACCGTTGGCCTCTACTTTTTGGTCTTCCGGAATCACGAGGGTTCCATCTCTGCTGGTCTCTCCGACCTCAACCGCCTCTCCCGCTTTACTGATGAACACTTCTGCGCCGGCCACAGGCTTTCCTGTGGAAAGACGGAAGACCCACACAAGGCTTCCGCGTAAGCCGCGCTTGATGTGAATACCGAGATCGCTGAACTGCAACACCGCTGCACTGGTGCGTTCGGCTGCAGTCCCTGGGGCCACTGAACTTGGATCAGACAGTGCAGGCACTTTCACTTCAGACTGCACCCACCAAATACCGGCCTTAAAATCTTCTAAGCGCGAAAGATCGATGCCGCTCTTAAAACCTTCAATCCCATCAATGGCGAGCTGAAAGGTTTTACCTTCTGGCATACTGTCTTGCGGCTTGCGACGGTTGTAGTAGTACTCTTCGCGCTGAACAGCGGCGATAATATCCTTCGGACGTGTCAGCGCCTTCGCACTGATCTCTACCAAGGGTGTTGAGCGATGGTTAAGCTGAGTGAGAAAAGGTTTTGTCCCTTCAAAATACGCTCCCTCATCGGCCAGTTCCGCATAGTTTCCACTAAGCAGTTCTTGCGGGCGAAGTTTGATGATGAAACCACTGGTGAGATGTGGCTTGGCTTCATCACGAGCAATCACAGTGAATGAAGCGAGGCCCGTCTTCGGCACTTCCAAGTGCACATTGCCCCACTGATCCGTTTTGATGGCAGGTGCGCCCGGACGCACGATGAGTTTTTTAGTTTTCGGTTCTGTCATGCTCAAGTTGACTTGATCACCGAGCGCACACTCCAGCACGGGCATGCTGATGCCGTCAGCTTGTGCTTTGGCGGTATCCCAGAATGAACGGTTACCACAGCTCACCCCACGCAAGGCGAGGTAGTACAAATCTTCCTCGGAGGCCTTGGGCATTCCTGCACGCAAGAGCCACTCACCCGGCACTGATCTCAATTTGCCGCTCAGGTCTTTCACTCCCACAGGGAAACTAAAAGAGCACACCTCATTGGCGGGGGCCTTGACGGGCAAACTGAACAAACCGGTTTTGCCTAGATCACCCATATAAGATTGCGCCGGTTTTTTTCCGCAAGTCAGTGCGACAGTGAGACCTTTGGTTGCGACCGGTTGAGAGAATGTCAGCTTGAGGCGGAATTTTCCGTCTTCCAGTGTCTCGCGGTAATCCGCCAAGAAGACACTCATGGTGCGGAACTCGCGGCGCTCTTTACCGATGATAAGATTGTACGTGGTATCGGGTTCAAGACTTCCAGCGATTTTGCAATTCAATACGCGGCGAGTGTCCCACACACAGTCTTTGAGTTTCACTTTGTCGACGGTGACAAGAGAAGTATCAGCAGGCATGTCTTGCGCGAAAAGAACTTTGACGTGCGCTGTTTCTAAAGGCACCTGTCCTTTAGGCCAGTAGTCCGAGACTTCTTGAGCAAATGAGGGAAGTACGAAGAAAATCGCTAAAATAATGATCGGCATGAATCCTCCAGAGGAAGGAGAATTCTAGCGATTAACTAAGGGGCCGCCACCAAAGAGTTTATATAGCCGCGCAGCAGTTCTAATTCTTTTGTTGTGAGTGGTGGAGCGTCCTCCGGCATGTAGCCAGACTCCACTGAGCGGAACAGCTTACTGGCCTCAGCATTCCCCGGAACAACACGTTTAAGAATGCCGGCTTCCGTTTTCGCCCAGCGGTGACACTCAGTACATTTCGGGAGGATTTCAGTTTGGATCGTGGCAAAACTCACGGGCTCGACTTCCACTGGAGAAACCGCAGGCTTACCGTCGAGGGAATAGATCAATTCCCCCTTATCCGGGAGGCATGAGACTAGCAAAAATAGCGTCAGTATCGCCAAAGGCTTCATGAGATGGTTATTGCGCTGAAATTAGGCCTTGAAAATGAACAATTCCACTACATGAAATTAGTACATGGCCCTAGGCCAGACAACGACACCCAATGTTACTGGTCCCCTATGAAATGGCTCATTTTTGCACTCCTTAGTCTCCCTGTTCATGCTCTCGACGCCCGCTTCGAGGGAACGGTGGATTTATCCAACTGCTCTGGCTTTGTGTTTACAACCACGCAAACCGATCCCACGGGGCCCGCTCTCATGATGACCAACGGTCATTGCCTCACCACACTTTTGGGTGGGATCGTGCTCTCTCCTGGCGAAGCGCGCGCCGATCGCCCCGGCTCACGCTCGGTGAGTCTCGTGAATGCTGAAGGCAAAAAACTCAAAATGAAAACCACCCGCCTGCTGTATGCCACAATGACGGGCACGGATATGGCCGTGTATGAGCTGCCCCTCACCTATCAAGAACTCGCCACCCGCGGCATTCGTCCTTTCATGCTCGGCTCAACTCCCGCGCAGGGTGAAGCGGTCGAAGTCTTCTCCGCTCACAAAAACAATGCTCACGCTTGCACCGTGGCCGCCATCACAAATACTCGTGAAGGCGGATTCCCCTTCATCGATTCACTGCGCCTCTCACCAGAATGCCGCCAAGGCAACGGCACATCGGGCTCACCGGTCGTGCGCGCAGGTACTCGCGACGTGATCGCCATTGCGAACAGCTATAATAAAAATGGCCGTGCTTGTGGAAATAACAATCCCTGCGAAGTGAACGGCGAAGAGGTTTCAGTGCAGTTCACCGCCCGCTACGCTCAGCAGATTGCGGGGCTTGCTGATTGTTTGAGTGATTTCATGTCGGCAGAGTGTGGGCTTACAAAACCTTAGTCGGTTTATCATCTAGATGGGCCGGAATAAACCACAGTCGAAAACTCTCATCCTGGAAGAGATAGGGAAAACCATCTCGCCAGAGGACTCTTCCTTCCCACTTCACCTTCGTAAAATCCGTAGATGTGGCGATGGCATCATAGGCCCTGCTAGAGACAAACTTCGGCGTAAGAGTCAGCGGAGCCTTGCCTGATGAGAAAGTCAGCACGCACTCTTCGTAAGCACCGACCTGTGGCCAGCGGCCAAAAAACTTCACACTTGCATCCAGAGTGGCCGCTTCAAAAGTGTCCGAGATTCGAGGAGAAAAATCTCGTCTGAAGATGTAGCGCGACTTGAGCATCTTAAAGCAACCCCACACACCAAAGCTCGTGGGAATCAACAGCAGCAGAACGAAGCCGCCAAAGAAGAGTTTGAAAAACAAAGGCTCGTCTGCGGTCAGGATATATCCCCCCACAAACGCAAACGAGAACAGACCAGAAAGAAGCAGCAAGAACATGGCCCCGATCGCCACACTTCCGATCCAGAGTTCGAGGTAAAACTCTTTCCTCATACTGTAAATTTCTTCAGAAAATCTTTAAGCGCAGACTGGTAATCACCCTGATCACACACCACCGTGCGAGCAAACTTTTTTGAAGGCTCCACAAACTGGTCGTGCATGGGTTTCACTTGGCGCAAGAACTGAGCACGCACACCTTCGGGAGTGCGGCCGCGCTCTTCCACATCACGCTTGAGACGTCGCTCGTAGCGCAGGTCTTCCGGCGTATCAAAGAAGATCATCTCATCAAAGAGCTCGCGCACGTAGGGCGGATGAAAAATCAGAATGCCGTCGACGATGATGATGCGACGAGGGGCCACGTGCAACGTATCGGGACGACGAGAGTGAGTGGCAAAATCATAAATCGGAACGGCCGCCGCATGCCCGGCCTTGAGCTCTTTCAAGCGCTCAGCGAGCAAAGGGAAATCTAAGCTGTCGGGATGATCGAAATTAACTGAACCCCCATCGTGATCAAACTTGGCCGATTGATCGATGTAGAAATTGTCTTGGTACACAATCGTACTGAGCTCATCGCCCAGTGCTTTGTGGAGAGCATCGGCGAAGAAGGTCTTACCAGACCCTGAACCACCGGCCACGCCAAGAACAAAGACCTTATTTGGTTTGGTAGAGTCGGTCACCCGCATCTCCTAAACCAGGTACGAGGTACCCCAGCTCATTCATATCTTTTTCAATGTTCACCGTCGTGATCATCACGTCCGGGTGAAAGTGCTCTAAGCGCTCTAGAGCGTGTTGACTCACGAGCACCGACAAGACGTGAATCTTGCCAACGTTGTAGCTCTTCAAACGATCAATCGCCGCCACCATGGTGTCAGCGGTAGCAATCAACGGGTCACATAACAAGATTTGGCGGCCTTTCACATCGGCCGGCATCTTGAAGTAGTACTCAACAGTGTTGTGAATGAATTTATCGCGGTAGATGCCGATGAAGCCCGCGCTTGCCACAGGAATCATGCTTAAAACAGCATCAAGCAATCCATTACCCGCGCGCATAACAGACACAGCGACTGGCGGATTCTTCAAGCGCTCGACCTGCGCCTTCGCAATCGGCGTCTCAATCCCCACCGTTTCCATTTCTTTCCAGTCCCGCATGACTTCATAGGCAAGGATTCTTCCGATCTCTTTCATGAGTTCGCGGAACTCGGCCGAGTGCGTGTTTTTGTCGCGCAGGTATCCGAGTTTGTGGCGCAGAAGTGGATGGTCAATAACATGTACGTTTTTCATAAAGTCCTCGTTTAAAATACTGTTCCGTCACTCTGAATATTCAACGGAGGCCCGCCGCCTTCGCGCTTTTCGGCGGCGATTCTGCGTCCAGCCCACCACGTTCCGCCTTCCAACACTTTGGCGAGGGGAAATTCGGAGGGAGATTT
>JBEIPE010000321.1:0-3204 GCA_040377215.1 Halobacteriovoraceae bacterium | reverse complement strand
GTAATCGATCGCAAAGGACTGGTAGTCAGCATTCTCCGCTGCGCTCGCGCCCACGGAGGCACGAAGTCCGAGAGTCCGTAAGTAGTTATCGCTGGCGGCACTCAAGGCAAAGCCATTGCCACCTAAGAAACTCCAGCTGTGAGGAACGAGAAGGCGGCGATCCAAATCACCATAGTCCTTGCGTTCATATTTATCTGCATCTTTAGAGTAAAGCGCCGTCTGCTCAGTAAAGTTTTGCAGGGGGAACTTATTCAAATTATCTGACGGGTTCTCACCAAGGTAGTTGAAGGCCAACAAGGCATCCGTGGTGAGAGCTTTACAGTCTTGGATGGCCACTTTCTCAATGCGTGAACCGTAGGTGTCTTGGTGACTGTAGTAGATGTGGGTGCCATCAGAAGAGGGCGAAGCGGCAGCAATTTTCGCTTGAGTACATTGAGCAAGTGCACCGGCCTGATCCAGCTTGAAGATTTCTACATGCCCTTGAGATTGGGCCTCAAAGAAAACGTTCTCATTTTGATCGACGCTAAGAGCATAGATATTGTTGCGTGACGCTGGCAGGAGAGTTTTTGAGTTACTGCCATCAAGACTCAGGCGTTGAATTGATTTGTGTCCTGAGAGGTCCGCCACAATGGCGATGACTTCGCTGTCATTAAGCGGAAACACTTCACTGACCCGATGGTCTTTCACATGAAGCTTACGCAGCTCTTTTCCTTCAAGGTCAAACTCCGCAATATCCCATTGCTGGTCTTTGGTGAAATCAACCGCCAGGATTCGACGTCCGTCCTTATTGAGACGAGGAGAATAGAGACGTTTGCCGTGAGTGATCTGCTCTTTTTTTCCGTTCTTGAGGTTGATCATCATGATGTCGGAGCTGCCGCGGTAACTGTAGCGTGAATCAGGTAAGTACTGCGCATAGACAGCTCTGTCTTGGGCGATGCTGAGTTGGGCGAGAGAACTATTAAACCAAAGATCTGTGATTTTCTTTTTGTCTTTATAAAGTGACCAATAAGAATTGAGGTCGTAGTGGAGATAGTAGAGAGAACCATTCGCCACAGTGGGGTAGGCGTGTTCGCGGTAATCGGTGGGAGTCAACTCCGGCTCACGATCGTTGATCCACTGTTTTTTAAGGTCTTCCATGGTCTCGGTGTAGAAATCAAAGAAGCTCATGCCGGCATACTTACTGAAAGCAGAGTAGAAGCGGAACGGGTGAGGGAAGACCGCCACATCGCGGGTGACTTTTTTCCAGAAATCATCGCCAAATTTATTGGTCGCAGTCGAGACTAAGACATACCCAAAGTGGTAATGGTTTGCGTTGAAGGTGTTGTAAGTGCCGTTAACAAATTGGTCATAGCTAGGAATTTCATCGCCGAGTAGTTGCGCTTTGAGGCGACTCAGGAAAATGGGCGAGCGACCGCGGCCAGCATCAGTGTATTTTGTTTCGGCCCAGACGGCATCCCCTTCAAAGTACCAAGGCTGGAGACCCAAGAAGATACTGAGGAAAGTACCGGTGTCACCGAACAGGTAGCTGGCCCATTTAACGGTGCTTCTTCTGTAGTGATCGTACTGCATGACGTGGCGGTACTCATGAATGGCGAGGGTTTGGTACCATTCACTGGCCCCGATATAGGTCGTATATGACGAAGAGCTAAACCACTCACTCCGTCGTGGGGCGAGTGTGACGAAACCGTTAGGTTGGGCCATCTCGGGACGCACCACAAGAGTAAACTGTTTTGGCGTTTGGATCTCGTAGGTCAGGCCGACGTGATGAGAATAGTGCTCCACTAAATTGGCGATGTAGACGGATTCCGTTTTCATGTAGTCGGGATAAATGACCTTAACGAAATCGTTTTCGATGGTTTCCCAGCTTACCTCTGAAGAGCTTTGATCAAGGCTGAGGCGTTCGAGAATTTGAGCATGCCCGGGATGGGCAAGCAACAAACAGACGAAGACCAAAAACGTTTTCATTAAAACCCCTAAGAACGAAATTTAAAAGTAAGTGGTGTAGGAAGGCGACCGGCATCGACATTGACTTGGATACTTGGGAAGAGCAGTTGAGGTGGCTTGAGCGTTTTGTCTCTTGCCTCGCGGAACTGAATAAATTTTTGCTCCTGAGTCTCAGCATTGAGCTGAATATTGTGCTGCTTGCTTTCGGCGATGGTGGTTTGACAGCGCACTTCACGTCCGTTGGGAGCGTAATCATGTCCGACAAAAACACGTGTGGCGTCGGGAAGCCGATAGAGGACTTGCGTGACGGATTGGTACAAGTCTTTAGCACTTCCTTGCGGGAAATCGCAGCGACCCGTGCCATAGTCAGGCATAAAGAGAGTATCACCACAAAAGACAGCGTCGCCGATGAGATAGCTCATGCAGGCGGGAGTATGGCCCGGAGTGGCCAGGGCCTTCACTTTTAGAGTTCCAAATTGAATCTGGTCTTGGTCCTTAAACAAATGATCAAACTGCGAGGCGTCTGTTTTAAGATCTTTAAGATCGAGTAATTTTTTGAAGGTTTCTTGCACCAGCTTGATGCGCTCGCCGATGCTCACGACGGCAGAAGGAAAAATTTTCTTTAAAAATTGAGCGCCCGAAAGATGATCTGCGTGGGCATGAGTTTCTAGGATGGCGTGGACGTGGAGTTTGTTTATTTCGATAAACTGGAGCAACTTCTGAACGCTCGAATGGCTGATTTCGCCAGAAGCCAGGTCCAAGTTGAGGATCGGATCTATGATTAGGGCGTCACCATTGGCCTTATCAAAAACGATATAGCTGAGCGTCGCCGTTTCAGGGTCGTGGAAGGACTCAATGATCATAGGCTTAAACTATAATTGAGTCAGAAACGGCTTATAAAGGGAAAGTTAAGGAAAAAGCACCCCATAAAGGGGTGCTTTGGATTGAATGACTAAAGTATGCGGGCTTCGACGCGACGGTTACGGTATTTGCCCTCGGTACCTTCATGGGGAGAGACTTTATCCGTCTCACCGATACCGGCCGCACTCACTGTGTCAGGAGCGATATCGTAGTCCTCGACGAGCATTTTACGGATGGCTTCAGCACGACGCTTTGAAAGATCTTGGTTAAAAGCTGCGTCCCCGGTTTCATCGGCGTAACCTTTGATTTCGATACGAGTCTCTGGATTTTTCTTCAGGTACTGCGCCAAGCGCTGAACCTGATCACGGTACTGCTGATGAATGACAGTACTTTCGGTGG
>JBEIPE010000312.1:0-3347 GCA_040377215.1 Halobacteriovoraceae bacterium | reverse complement strand
TCATCACTTTCGCCATTCCTCGACGCGAGATTTAGATATTACTCTCGATCACCGTCAGTACATCGAGCCTGATGTGATCTCGAGTGATTTTGGATTTAATGGTTTCGTGGATGGCCGTGGTGAAAACTGGTCGTTGAGCTTGCAGGCAGATTACTTACGGAACCAACTCTTTAGTCAGCCGGATGACTTTGACCGCTCCTATGTTCAGACCCTGCCGCGCGTGGCCCTTGGGACAACTCCACAGACGCTCTTGCAATCTGACGTGCCGATGTTCAAACATATTGTTGCGGGGGTGGATGGTAGTTTTACCCGCTTCCGCCGTGTGGATGGAGAGGATACGATCCCATTGCGTGATGCTGACCGTGTGACCGCCAATCCCTACTTACTCTGGCAGTTTTTTACTTGGGGCCCGTTGTCCTTTAAGTCAGAGGCTCGCTGGGACTTCCAGAAATATAATTTCGTTGAGGCCAAAGAAGCGCAGTTCGCTGAGAAAAATGCCACGCTTCTCAAGACGGAAGTCTCGTTTACGATGGATCGTATTTTCGGGTTGGCCTATGAAGAGAGGATTCCTACCAAAGAGCTTTCGAGTGAGACACTCGAAAGGTTAAGAGCGCAAAACCAAACGCCAGGCCCTAAGCCCCTGACTCGTTCGACTCGTCAGCGCAAGTTTGTCGGGAAGTTGCCCTCGTTCGAGCGCAGCTTGACGGACGAAGGTGTGCAGATCGCGCGCAATGCCTATCGCCACTCGCAAGAATTTAAGTTCATTCATCACTACATCACCAATGAAAACCAAACTGGGAGTAAAAATTTCTTGAATCAAATTCAATCGAACACAGGTTGGTTTGATTACACAGATGCCATTCGTTCTCAGGAATACTTACTCGGTGCCAACACCACACGTACCATTGTTCCGCCTTCTAATACGCTCGAGTTGCAGTGGAACAACGTGCTGATTCGTAAGTCGCCACGTTTGACGGATTGGCGTACCGACCAGCGCTACCTACGAGATAATTTTAGCTACAGCAAGATGGGCTATTTCAATGTGTCGCAAGGTTACTTGTTTGATGAAGAGCTGGTGGAATTCCGTGAGAAGCTCACGCGCTTGGCGGTTCAGTCGGGCTACGTGGCCCGCCGCTGGAGCCTCTCGATGTCGGAGTACTTCTTTCATTTGAATAGTCAGCACTTGTTCCAAGTGGCCTGGCAGCGCGAGTTTGATTTCTTCAATTTCATGACAGCCTACAACTATAACTCCTTTGATGAATCGAAGTTGAATGCGCTCTCTGCCGGAGTACAGGTCCGTCCGACCGATGTGATTGGCGTTTCCTATGCTCGCCAGATCGACTTGGAAGAGCAGGAAGATATTAAAACCATCTACGGCATCGATCTCATGCCGAATAACAACTGTTGGATTTTGACCTTGAATCGCGAAGAGGCCTTGGGAGTCAGACGCCACTCGTTTAACATCCTCTTCAACTTCGGTGATGAGCGGTTTGCTAACTATCGTCGCGACTGGTTTCGCGTGAAGCGCTACTAGTATGGGGCCAGTGTGGTTGGTGGATTTTGACGACAGCTTCACTCACAACATCGCCGCGGAGTTTTTGCGGCACGGCCTTGAATGCAAGGTCATTCCTTGGCGTGAGTGGGAAGCTCCTAGTACGCGCTTTCCTCGTCTCTTAGTTTTAGGACCTGGCCCTGGTCATCCCGATGAGTATCATATTGAGGATCGCCTCATGGCCTGGTGGAAAACATCAGTTCCCATTGCTGGCATATGCCTAGGCCATCAATTCATTGCCCGCTTTCTTGGTTTGCCCGTCACACGCTCGCCGCGACCTTCCCACGGCGAAGCCTTTATCTGGCCGGTGCCACTGCCTTGGCAGAGAAAACTTAATCTTCCTAAACAAGTCGAAGTTCAGCGCTATAACTCTCTAGGTGTTCCCGCCCGCACACTTCCGCGAGGATGGACGGGGTGGGAAGAGGGTGGAGAGTGGATGGCGCTCTCCCATGAGCGCGCGTTGTCTTATCAATTTCATCCAGAATCAGTGGGCACATCTTGCCCGGACGCCTTCTTCCTGCCCCTATGTCGCCTTGCCTTATAATAGGTAGGCGAGGTTCTCATGTCCCATATTCTTATTTCCAACGACGATGGCGTCTTCGCCCCAGGTATTAAATCCCTGCGCGCGCGTTTGCAAAAAGATCATCGTGTCACGGTGGTTGCTCCTACCGAAGAACGCTCCACCACTGGCCATAGTCTCACACTGGATAAACCACTGCGTTTAGAAGAATTTGAAAAAGGCGTGTGGGGCTGCACAGGTTTCCCGGCCGACTGTTCACTCATCGGCCTTGGTCATGTTTGCAAGAATGATCGTCCAGACATGGTCGTCACGGGAATTAACCGCGGCGCCAATCTCGGTCAAGACCTCTATTACTCAGGCACCATTGGCGCTGCTCGTGAAGCCGCCTTTCATCGTGTCCCTGCTCTGGCCACCAGCCTTGTTTTTCAAAAGGTCGTCACTCCAGAGCCGCACTATGATTCCGCCGCAGAAATCGCTGCGTGGATTATTGAAGCGGGTATTTTGCAGTTGTTGCCAGACTTTGCCTTGCTCAATCTCAATGTGCCCGATCTACCACTCTCGCAGATCAAAGGCATTCGCTACACTCAAATCGGCTTCCGTCACTACTCGGAAGAAATTCATGTGCGCGTCGATGCTCGCGGTCGTCCGTACTACTGGATTGCTGGTCATTACGAAGGACCGGCCAACGTTGCGAACACTGACTGTGCGGCCCTTGATGAAGGTTATGCTTCGATCACGCCCCATGGGCTTGTTGAGCTGGCCCAATATGATTTTTCTAAAATCAAATTAGCCGTGGAGGCGTTGCATGCGCGTCGCTTTAGCTAGTCTCTTCGCCTTGTTGCTGACGTCGTGTGCCCATATGAAAAGTGGTCAGCATGTCTTCTGGCGCCCAGGTGTGCCACTAGAAAAAATTGCTAAAGAGAACGGAACAACAGCGAAAGAAATTCGTGATCTTAATCCGCAAATTGCTCAAGGCCGCTGGATTTTTGTTCCCAATAAAGTGGGCTTCTTGCCATTCTTACAAGGTACTTCTGTCATTGATGATTACTCATCGTTGGGCAAAGGTGATTACGCTTGGCCAGTGCCGAAGGTGCGCAAGATTTCTTCGGGCTTCGGCAATCGCTGGGGTAAAAAGCATGAAGGGATTGATATTCCTGCTCCCGTCGGTACGCCGGTGGTGGCCGTTAAAGACGGTGTGGTTCAATACAGCGATGATAAAATTAGTGGCTACGGCAACATGATCGTCATCGAGCATTCTGGAAAAGTCTTTTCCGT
>JBEIPE010000036.1:0-13513 GCA_040377215.1 Halobacteriovoraceae bacterium | reverse complement strand
TGATTTCTCCATGGCAACAAAGGCGGAGTTACCTTGAATCGTTTGAAAAGCCTTACTCATGGCCTTCATTGTATCGCCAGTCTCTTTGGCAAACTTTGTCAGCAACACCAAGAAAACTTCTGAGTCGGTTTGCGACTTGAAAACCCAACCTTCAGCTTGAAGTTGTTTTTTTAGTACCGGTGCGTTTTCGATGATGCCATTATGAACAACCGCGAAGTCATCGTTGCCATGAGGGTGAGCATTATCATTGTTGACCGCACCGTGGGTTGCCCAACGTGTGTGACCGATACCTACATGAGAAGAAGGATTCGTTTGCGTGAGGGCTTCACGCAAATTTTCTAACTTGCCTTCTTTCTTAACGATCTCAAGCTTGTTGTTTATTTTGAGGCAAATGCCCGCTGAATCATACCCTCGATATTCCAGGCGACTGAGGCCTTCGAGAATGGGTTGAACTGAGTTACGAGGTCCGGTGTAACCAACGATGCCGCACATGAAAAACTCCTGGGGTGGAATAGCACCCCAGATTAGCACCCCCAGACGGGAGTGACCACTTTGACACTATGCTTTAGCTTGGTTTCTTGCTCTTCAAAAAGCGATGGGCCATCCCCTCTTTTGTCGTCTGAGAGGAACGCGCAATGGCAAAACCTCCCGCGGGAACGTCTTTCGTGACGGTAGAGCCTGCGGCCACGAAGGATTTGTCGCCAATTTGAATAGGAGCGATGACCTGAACGTCGGAGCCAATGAAAACATGGCTGCCAATTTTGGTTTTGTGTTTATCCCTACCGTCGTAGTTGCAGGTGATAAACCCACAGCCGATGTTCGATTCCTCACCTACTTCCGCATCACCCACATAACTCAAGTGAGAGACCTTCGCTCCTTGGCCCAGTTTTGATTTTTTAATTTCAACGAAGTTTCCGATTTTAGCGTCTCTGCCAATATCCGAATCAGGGCGAAGGCGGGCAAAGGGGCCAATATGCGCCCCTGTTCGAACGATCGCCTTTTCTAAGTGGCTGTAGGCCAAAATGTGAGCCGCATCTTCTATCTGACAATCCTGCAAAATCGCGCCACTCTCCAGAACGACATTCGCACCGACTTGGGTTTTGCCAAATAAGCGAACACCCGGATGAAGAACTGTGCCGGCCTTAACAGTCACATCACAATCAACCCACGTACTGGCGGCATCAAAGAACATCACACCTTCACTCATGAGTGAGCGGATTTTGCGCTGACGGAGAATTTGTGTGACTTGCTCAAGTTGTTCAAGGGTGTTCACACCCAAAAACTCACGCTCATCTTGGTAAGTCACTGCGGCCACTTCACTGTCTTGTGAGAATACGTCCGTGAGATAGAACTCGCCTGACTTATTTTGATTATTGAGTCCGGCCAAACGACTCAAAAGATAATCAGTCCGCACAAGGTAAAATCCCGAGTTCACCTCTGTTACTTTGCGCTCTTCTGGTGTCGCATCTTTTTCTTCAACAATGCGGAAGCCTTTTTGAGCACGGAGAATTCGACCGTAACCCGTGGGTGCCGGAGTCATGAATGTTCCGGCCAAGGCCTGCAAGGAGGGGCGAGCTTTGAGCTCTTGCCAGAGGCAATCAAAGGTTTGCGGCGTTACCAACGGGGTGTCGGCGCAAACGATAAATGTATAGGTGAATTGGCCATTGTCCGGGCACTCTGAGAAGTAGCTCCTTAGGGCATCTCCCGTCCCACGTTGTTCTTTTTGCCAAGCGAAGCTCAGGTCGGCGAACTGCTTTTTGAGATGACCTTCCACTTCATCTTTTTTATGGCCAACGACTGCAGTGAGAGAGCATTTGAGCCCTGCAGAGGCGGCGAACTTCTTAGCCGCGATCACCACATGGTCCACCAATGGACGTCCGAGCGCAGGACATAGCGCTTTTGCGAGATCAATCTTAAGACGAGTCCCTTTACCGGCGGCGAGAATGGCGATTCCAACTGATTCCATGGGGTATTCCTTTAGTCAGACAATACACGATTTTCCCTCTGGAAAGTTGGTTTTTCAAGCATTTGCGAATAGGCAACGATGTCGCTCGGGCACTCGTTTCAGTCGGAGATTGCCTAAAATTACTATGATTTACCCTTAAATTTCCTTAAAGAGAGCGCTCGAATATCCCGATTCTATAGGCAGAACTCATGCTGTTCACGGTTGAACTTGCAAATGGCCCTATAGGAGTAAATTTCATGGTGACTAATTACGAAGGCGACGCAATCGAGTTCAAGGAAAGCCTCCCGCTTTTGCCTGTGCGAGATTTGGTAGTCTACCCCTTCATGATCCTGCCCCTGTTCGTTGGACGTGAAACATCCATCAAAGCTGTAGAAGAAGCGCTTAATCACACGGATCGCCTTATCCTATTGGCCTCACAAAAAGATATCTCAGCCGAAGCACCTGCTCCTTCTGAAATCTTTGAACTAGGTACAGTTGCGATGATCATGCGGATGCGCAAGTTGCCTGACGGTCGTATCAAAATCTTGGTACAAGGCTTGGCGAAGGCTCGCATCACATCATTTGAGCACACTGAACCTTTCTATCGCGTGAAGGTAGAAAAAGTCGCCGCTCCGGCCATGGAAGTTTCGGGCACTGAAGCCGAAGCCACTATGCGCTTGGTTCGCGAGAACCTCGAGAAAGTGATTTCTCTTGGTAAAGTTCTCTCTCCTGATATTTTGATGGTGCTTGAAGACATTCAAGACCCAGGTCGCCTCGCTGACTTGGTCGCTTCAAACTTAAACCTCAAAGTCAGTGAAGCTCAAGGTGTTCTCGAAACACTTGAACCGCACGCGCGTCTTTGTAAGATCAATGCGATCTTGCAAAACGAACTTGAGATCCTTACCGTTCAAGCGAAGTTCAAAAAAGACCAAGACCCAAAAATCAAAGACAGCTTCATCCGTGATCAAATCAAAGCACTCAAAGGTGATTTGGGCGATCAAGATTCTGACAAGAACGATGAGTTTGCTGAACTCCGCGAGAAGCTCACGAAGAAGCCACTTCCAGCTGAGACTTCGAAAGAAGCCTTCAAGCAGTTGGGCCGTCTGGAAAGAATGCATCCTGATTCTTCTGAATCAAGTATCCTTCGCTCCTACCTGGAATGGGTCATCGACCTTCCTTGGACTGAGACCAATGCAGAAATCACAGACCTCGTGCACGCACGTAGCGTTCTTGATGAAGAGCATTTTGATCTTGAAAAAATCAAAGAGCGTATCTTGGAATACCTTGCTGTTCGTGCCTTGAAGGGCAGTTCAATGAAAGGGCCAATTCTTTGCTTCTCTGGTCCTCCAGGTGTGGGTAAAACATCTCTCGGCAAGTCGATTGCTAAAGCCACGGGTCGCGAATTCGTTCGCATCAGCCTCGGCGGTGTAAAAGACGAATCAGAAATCCGCGGCCACCGTCGTACCTACGTCGGCGCGATGCCTGGCCGTTTCATCCAAGCGATGAAACAAGTGAAGAGTATCAACCCAATCATCATGCTTGATGAGATCGACAAACTCGGAAGTGATTTCCGTGGTGATCCGTCAGCCGCATTGCTTGAAGTGTTGGACCCAGAACAAAACAACTCGTTCCGCGACAACTACTTGAACGTGCCATTCGATCTTTCTCAAGTCATGTTCATTGCTACGGCCAACATGCTTGAAAACATCCCGGGTCCTTTGCGTGACCGTATGGAAGTGATCAACCTCAGCGGTTACTCACAAGAAGAGAAAGTACAGATCTCGAAGAAATACCTTATCCCGAAACAAATGGATGAGAACGGTATTACTCACGAGCATATCGAGTTCACTGATGAAGGCGTAGAAACTGTGATTCATGGGTTCACTCGTGAAGCGGGTCTTCGTAACCTTGAGCGCCAGATTGGTTCTCTTTGCCGTAAAGTCGCAAAGAAAATCGCCAGCGGCACATGCAGCAAAACCCACATTTTCTCTGAAACTGTGGAAGAGCTCTTGGGCCCGGCACCGTACGGCCATGAAGAAATCAACGAGACGGATGAAGTGGGCGTGGCCACTGGTCTTGCTTGGACTTCAGCTGGCGGCGAGATCCTCAAGATTGAAGCAACTAAGATGAAGGGCCGAGGCATTACCCTCACCGGTCAACTTGGTGACGTCATGAAAGAAAGCGCTCAAGCGGCCATGGGCTTTATCCGCTCACACGCGAGTGTTCTTGGCATCGACGAAGACTTCTTTGATAAGTACGAAGTGCATATCCACTTGCCAGCAGGCGCTATTCCAAAAGATGGCCCTTCTGCGGGTATCACTTTGGCGACAGTTATCGTTTCTTTGATCACCAACACGGCGATTAGCAAAGATATCGCCATGACGGGTGAGATCACTTTGACCGGAAAAGTACTTCCAGTCGGTGGTATCAAAGAAAAAGCACTCGCAGCGATGAGAGCAGGAATTGAAACAATCATCATACCTTGGAAAAACCAGAAGGATTTGATTGATATCCCTGAGCACCAGCGCCGCAAAGTGAACTTTATTCCAGTGAAGAATATTTCCGAAGTGCTTGCGCTAGCATTAGTTGAGTGGAAGCCTCAAGAAGAGAAGACCACTACACCTCCTCTACGCAAGAAAGACGGCCAAGTCGCCGCCTAGTGAATGAAGGGCCCTCAGGGGCCCTTCTTTTTTTGCTCCACCCCGACTCCTTTGTTATTCTAGATGAATGACAATCAATCCAAAATTCAAAGATTACCGTCTTCTCGTTGTCGACGATTCTGATTACGCACGTGCCCAGATGACGACTCTTCTCACTCAAGCCGGTTTCACTGTTGTCGGTGAAGCTTCAACGGCTGAAGAGGCCCTGCGACAGGTGCGCGAGAAAAAACCTCATCTTGTCCTTATGGATATTGTCATGCCAGAAATCTCTGGGATTCAGCTCACTGAAAAAATCATGAGCGACTTCAGCAATATAGGTGTGATCATGGTGTCCTCGTTGAGTCATGAGCAAGTCGTGCTTGAGTCCATTGCCGCCGGTGCAGTGGATTTCATCAACAAGCCGGTGAACCCTTTACAGCTCACAGAATCAGTTGAAAAATTTCTCACCAACCTTGGTAAGGACTAGCATGGAATTTCTAAATGAAGTTTTACCGCCGCTATTTCCTTTCCAGGTCAATCTCTTCGGCTCAACACGCCTAGAGAGAATCAAGCCACTTGAGCAGGCATTCTTCTCACGCTTCATCGTTCGTGTACGGTTCACTGGTGTCGCCCAGGGTGAGCTACGCGTGTGGTGTGACCTGGATCTCACGCGTCTCAAGAATGAAGAGAAAGCTCAATCGAGAGGCATTCTCACTGAAGCGGCCAATATCCTTGCTGGTGTTTCACTGAGTGAGTTGGCCGATCGTCTCGATGGCCACGTCATGCTTGCGCCACCGATTCTAGAAGAAACCACCGGAAAAACTCCACGAGATGGTGCCGAGTATCGATTGCATCTCTTTGAAGGGTTTTGTAACTGCCGAGTTGAGGTTGTGACAAAGGACGAGAAATGAAAAAATTGTTCATGGCTTTTGGCATGTTTGCCGCCACCTATTTGCTGCTTTCAATCGACCTAGATGGAAAGACCATCTTTCAACATCTCTATAAAACCACATCGCCCCTTACTGTCAGTTTACAGCGCAGTATTGAAGGCATGATGGGAAGAAGTTACGACGGTACTCGTGAGGTGGGAAAACAGCTCTTTAACAACTCACTTCCTCAAGCTAAAGCACCCGCTGTTGTGGTGCCTAAAAACTTCAAGGCCCCGGAAGAAAGTCTTTCCGAGGCCGAGAGAAGTGAACTTAATTCATTGATCAAAAACTACAGTCGCTAATTAACGACCGCCTGCCGAAGAAGCTGGAGCTGCAGCATCACCTGCTGTTGCGACTTCACCTGCTGCGCGATCTACACTGTCATCAACTTGGCCGCAGCGTGATTCTGTTTCGACTGCGAAAGCTGAGAAAGAGCTAAGTACGATCAAGATTGCGATAAAAGATTTCATTTGGTTCCCCTTGGTTTGTTACTGTCTTGCCTAGTATGATGCAGGCTCTGTGCCAACTTTTCCTTCGTCTTTTCAGTGCCTTAGCTAGGTCTATGTGTTCATTTGTTAGTCAGGCCGTCTAAAAAAGAGGCGGATCCAAGAGGACCCGCCCTCATTTTATAGATTAAACGCTCGTAGCACTCTGCTCGCGTTCTTTCTTCTGTGAGCCGTCTTCTAGAGATGTCTTACTGTTTTCGCGCTCATCAGAGTGCAAAGTGTTCTGACATTCAGAAGCTTGATTCTCAGAAGCGAAGCTGGTGCCTACGCTCACCACTAACAACATGGCGGCCAATAAAGTCTTCATAGGTTTCTCCCTTTGTGTAGAACCTTTGCAGACCTACTAAGCATGAAGCATGCCAAAGGGTTGCTAGGGTAAAGGGCTGAATAGTGATGGATGGGTGTCTAGAATTTAGGCAGGGTCTTAAAAATGTGACAAAAAAAGCCCACCGCAGAGGGTGGGCTTCAAACAAATCTATTCGCTGCGAGCAGAGCCAGCACCACCAGGAGCAGGTTGGCCGCCAGACTCGGTAGGCTCACCGCCACCAGAAACGACTGCAACATTACAATTCTCATCGGCTGAATCTGCACTAGATGGGTTCTCTTGAGCAAAAGCCGTCAAAGAGAGGGTCGCGAGAGTCAAAATCAAAAGTAGCTTCTTCATGTTGGTATCTCCGTTAATCTCAAACACAGTCTACTACTGTATCGGCAATTCTCAAAAAACCCTTAATTGGGGGCTGTTTTTGCCCCCCAGGTGCCTCAAAAAGTGGGCAGTCTACATATTCAGGTTAACGCCGGCCGGTTTAACAATCGAGAGCAAGTTCTGGAAAGCTTGGGTTACTTGCAAAGCCATTTTGTGGCCCGCATCTGATTCCACTTTCTTAATCTCACCGTAGTTGTCGTAAGCAACGTTGATCTTGCCGACCTTTTCCATCTCGATCTCTACAGGCTTACCAAGGGCATTGTATTTGAATGAAAGAATGCGGCGTTGGTTCGCTTTCTTATCGTCATCTACCATCTTGGTGATCTTGCCCTTCACATCGTAAACCAAAAGGACTTGTTTCCCTTTGTCGTTACGAGCGGTCACAAGGTTGCCTTGCTTGTCGTAAGTAAATTCTGTTACGCCTTCGTTGTTGGTAACTTTCTTGATTTTGTTGATCGCGTTGTCGTAATCAATTTGAACGAAGTCACCCTTAGTTGACGATTTCTTCACCAACAAACCACGATCGTTATATTCGAAGTTGGTCACTTGTTTGCCGCGAGCAATTTTCAAAGGCAAAGAACAGCATTCAGAGTAGATCGTCTCAGTCTTGATGCCATTTATGTCAGTCACGATGCGGTAAGTGTAGCGTGATCCATCTGGGCGAGTCTTGATCTCATACTCGTAACGGTTAGATGCTGGTTTGCCATCAAAGCCGTTTTTAACAACTGTCGTCCAGTAGTGATCTTCTGGAGCTTTTGGATCGTTACCGTACTGATACTTCGTGCTCTCGCCGTTGCGATCAACGATCTCTTGAACAAACAAAGTCTTCGGCTCGTACTTAACAACGGTCTTGCTCTTGTCGCCGTAACGGATCTCAGTCAAGTTGTGACTCTTGTCGTAACCGTATTCGTAAGTGTTGCCGCCTACGTCTTTTGAATAAACAAGGTTGTCGCCTTGAAACTTGTATTCAGCTTTTTTATCGCCTGCGCTCCAAAGTTCTTTCACGCGGCCTTCAGCATACCAAGAGAAGAAGATCTGCTTGGCTTGTGAATCGCGGATAGACTCGAGCTTGCCATCTTTCCAAACGAAAGAAATTGAATAGCCGCTCTTGTCAGCGATCTTCATCAAGTTACCTTTCAAGTCGTAGGTCTCTTGTTTTCCATCTGGGTATTTACGGGCATATCCGTCTTTCAGTACATGAAGCTCTTGTGAGCCACGCTCAGATGAATAAAGAATTGTGCCTGCCGCAACCGTTGTTTGAACTTTAAAGTTCAAAGCGTAAGTATGGCGAAGTTCTGCGTTGTTTTTGAGTTTCTCAATAAGTTGAGTCGCCGCTTGTTCTGTGAGCTGAGTGCGCTTGCGCATAGCTTCGACAATTTTCTTGGCAGCTGCTTCACCATCAATCGCCGTCTTAGGAATGAAACGTGTCTTAGCACCAGCTCCGTGCTCGTGCACAACGACAGAGCCGTCAGCAGATGTTTCCAAGCGAGTTTCGTAATCAGAGCCCCAACCAAAACCGAACCAACCAGAGTCTGTTGATTTCGAGTTATAGGTACGAGTGATCTCTAATTTTTTACCACCACCCGGCACCACGATATCGGTGTAAGAGATGTAGTAGTTACCGTTTTTTAGGTTCACACCCGCCCAAGCCGGCACAACAAATGCGACGGCGGCGAGTACACCTACTAAACGCTTGAAAAATTCCATGGTTCCACCTTTTAGAAAAGACATACTGGCATTTTATCCCAAGTTATAACGGAAGGAAGACGGCATATTTTTACTTTAAACCTTAATATTCACAATTTTTGTGATGACCCATAATCCTGTACAGCTAAAGGCAACTATTAAAAACAACATCACGATTCCCATAGGAGTCGTGAACAAAGTGCTCAAGTACTCTGGATCTGATGAGCCGTTGATCGCAATTTGTGCGTAGGGCATCGCGAAGATTACCAATCCTTGGAACATACCCTGCGCGATATAAGTCTCAATCTTTTGTTGTAAGCGAACACGTTCGCGAATAACGAAGACAATCGTATCGAAGACTTCTGCGAGGTTACCGCCCGTCTCTCTTAAGATATTCACACTCGTAACAAACATCTCATTATCTTGTGTCTTCACACGTTTATTGAGGTTTTCTAATGCTTCCTCAAGAGGAACACCGATCTTCGCCTGACGAAGGATGAGATTGAATTCCTGACTAATCGGAGGCGGTAACTCATCAACCACCATGCCAATGGCTTGAGGCATAGAGAGGCCCGCGCGAATCCCGTTCGCCAAAAGATTTAGGCCATCCACCATCTGGTGCGAATACTTTTTCACACGGCGCTGCTCAAGATAATCAATTAACGGACGTGGAATCTTCCAACCAATGAAAGCCACGATCCCACCAAGGATGGCTCCTGTGACGAACATGCTCATAAAGGCAAAAACACCGAAAACAAAAAAACCAAATCCGAAGGACACTGCTAAGAGTGCCATCGTCACGCGGTTAGAAGCAATTTCAACATGCATGATCTCGAGTTTCTGAAGAATGTAGTCACGATTACCGAAGGTTTGATCTTCAATCCATGCAAAGAACTTCACTGAATTTTTGTACGTGTAAGCAAAGAAGAGCAGACCTACTGCAACCATGAGGCCTTTAGGACCTAGTACATCGTTCAAGAACCTAAAGGTACTCTCAGCAGGAGCATTTGACGGAGCAGCAGCATCTTGTGCAGATGCAATTGAAGCAATAAAGAAGAGAAGCATAGAAGATAAGGTTTTCATTTGTTAACGAATAACCCCCGTGGAACTTTGTAGCCCTTACGCTCGAGAACCTCGACGAATTTCGGGATAAAGCCTGAAGGCATAAATTTGCCAATGACTTTACCATCGCGACCAATACCCTCTTGTTTAAACGTGAAGATATCTTGCAGTGTAATCACATCACCTTGAATGCCGGCGATCTCCGTGATGTTTACAACCTTACGTGAACCATCATCCAGGCGAGTCTGCTGTACAACCATGTGAACGGCAGAGGCGATCATTTCTCGAATAGCGCGCGGTGTGAGTGGTGCACCCGAATACTGCACTAGTGTCTCGAGGCGAGACATACTGTCGCGTGGAGTGTTTGAGTGAACTGTGGTCATTGAACCGTCGTGACCGGTGTTCATGGCCTGAAGCATATCAAGTGTTTCGCCGCCTCGACACTCACCAACCACGATCCGGTTAGGACGCATCCGAAGCGTTTGTTTTACAAGGCAGCGGATATCAATCTCGCCGTCACCCTCAAGTGAAGGAGGACGTGTTTCAAGCCGCACAACGTGCTCTTGGGGGAAGTTCAATTCAGCGGAGTCTTCACAAGTGATAATACGTTCGTTGGATTGAATGAACGCACCCAAGACGTTAATCAATGTAGTTTTACCTGAACCCGTACCGCCCGAAACAACAATGTTCCGGTGGGCCTCAACAGAAATGCGCAAGAAGTCAGCCATCTCCTCTGTCATTGAGCCGTACTTGACCAGGTCTTTGTAATCGAGACGTTTATCAGGGAATTTTCGAATCGTGATACAGCAACCATCAATCGCACATGGAGGAATAATGGCATGCACACGAGATCCGTCTGCCAAACGGGCGTCGACATAAGGTGTCTTCTCATCGATACGACGACCGATGGGAGCCACGATACGTTCAATCACGTTCCGAACTTGTTGATCGTTCGTGAAGATTACTTCCGATCGCTTAACCTTACCGGCCTGTTCGTAATAGATTTTGCGTGGGCCAACCACCATGATTTCAGTGATGGATTTGTCAGCCAACATGTCTTCGAGAGGACCCAAAGCTAAGGCTTCGTCGAGGATCTCTTTTACGATTCGGTTCATGTCTTCGCGCGACTTGAGCACTGTCTTGGTATCTTCTTTGCCCAAAAGATCCACCACCATCTTCTTCGTTTGTTCTCGGAGAATGATTTTGGCACGTGGATCGTTGTCATCTTGTTTTTTAAGATCCATCTCTTCCACAAGGGAACGATGAATCCGCGCTTTCAAATCCGTCCATTGATCTTTGAACTTTTTATCATCTAATGTCGCATCCCCAGTTGTGCTCGGTTTTTTGCCGGCATCCTGAGGCTTCATCAGTTTTGCCAAAGTTGGCAAAACGTTCTTCTGAATGATTTTTCTACTAAGATCAATCACACCTGCTGCAAAGGGAGCATTCTTAGCGACACTCACGACTGGAGTCGAACGCGTAAGGGCTGCCGTACAGTTCTGATCATCGCGCGGAACAACGGCAAAAACGGTTTTACCTAATTGTTTACCGATGACATCAGGCGAGACCGGGTGACCGTTGACGAATTGGTTCACTACGACCTGGATCATATCTTTAGGAAAGAGCATGGTGATTAGGTCACCATTCATGCGTTTCGCCTGGTTTACTGCCAACACATCTGGTGTAACGATAAGAAGAATGAGTGTTGAAAACTCCAGACCTTTAAGTGCGAGTGGAGTCAGCTCACTTCCACAATCGATGATCGTGAGCGGATGAATATTCGTAACGGCCTTGAGAGTTTTCCCCAAGGCATCTTCATTAATCTGAGATGCAATCGTTGCTTCAGTTGGCATGCCAATATAGGCGATGCCGCCCTTATGTTCTGCAGTAAACAATGACAGCGTTTTAGGATCAATGGCACCGCTGAAATCAGCGAGCTCTTTTATACTTTTCTTAGAACGTAAGCCAGTGATGAGGTTTTGATCGCCACAGGCCTTCTGATCGAAATCCAGCAAGAGAACTTTTTGACGTGTTTCCCCGGCCCAGGCCAATGCTAGGTTGGCAGCGATTTGGGATTTACCCACTCCGCCTTTGCCACCAATGATACTAATAATATGCCCTGACATCCTGTCCCTTTTCCTTACTGAGTTCTGCGGCGGAATTTTTTGCGAATTTCTTCCGTACCCGTCGTAGCTGATTCAATAATTTCTGGAGTGAGAAACATCACATACTGGTTGCGTGAGATCTGATGATTTTTAGAGCGTAAAATCCTGAAAAGCGCAGGAGGAGGACTATCGGCACTCGATGGAGATGGGTCGTCCTTGTCATAAGCCGTGGTTGATTGGTTTTGCACAATACCACCGATGGCCGCTGACTCTTTGCTTTTGATTACGACAGTCGTCTTGATCTTGTTATTCGTTGTTGAAGGAGTTCCGCTTGTCGATACGGCCGCCGACAAGTTCACATCAATCCCCACACCCATTTCAACTTTTTCCTGCTCCAATATCTTTGGTGTCACTTCCATACTGAAGCCTACGCTTGCGGTGCTAGCGCGAGTAAAATCACCAGTACCTACGGCGTACGGAATTTCTGTTTTCTTGTTAATGTTAGCGGTCTCTTTGTCTTTAGTTACGACCATGCCGGATTGCACTACACGTGCATAACCAGCCGAGCGCGCTGAGTTCAACTTTGGAAAGAGGTTCGAGATGGTTGCCGCCAGTGCCTCGCCAGTACTTCGAGTGCCGCCCTCGGAATCTTGTCCGAAGGAAATAGAACCTCCTTCTTCATTAATAAGAGGAGCCCATTTAAAACCAAAAATGCGTGAGTAATCTTTCGATAATTCCACAAACTGCGAAGTAATCTTTACCTGCTTTGGTGGTGGAGGTGGATCTTTCTTCTCATTCACTGAAATGAAATCCAAAATATCGTCTCGTTTTACAGTTTGTAGACCCTTAGGATCAAGCCCGATGCGATCGGGTAAATAAGCTTGAGCAATCGCGACAGCGAGTGATTTTTTATCGTTTGAAGAGACAACACCTTCAAGCCAGAAAACGCGATTAACAACCCGGACAGTGACATCTTTGAGTTGGTTTTTTGCGAGTTCATCCATCATCTTGCGTGCAATGACTCTTTGAGTTTGCGGAGAGATTTGCACCAGGCGCAAAACATCTGTGTATGTTTCGAGCACGGTGTTCACACGAGTAATATCAGCAGGCACAACGATCTCGCCTCCGACATAAACCTTTCCGCCTCTGATTCCGATCTCCAGGCCTTCTACATCACCTAACAATTCACGAATCTCAGAAACGACCAAGGACTTACCACTCGCCGTAACCTGAACGATGTAGCGCAAACGAATATCGCCTACGTTGTCGCGAATCGTAACGTTGGTTCTCCCAGGCTTAAGTCCCTTAAAGGTAATTTCTTTTTTCTGGGGAACAATCACAAGATTAAGAATTTGCTCATTACCGATTTCTACTTTAGTACTGAAATCAAAACCAATTTTCACCACTTCATCAATACCGACAGCAACTTCAAGATCGCGATCAATATTATCAGCATCTACGGCGCCCCCAGCAGCGGGTGCAGTTGTGGCCGCAGGCGCAGCTGTTTGTGACCATGCAATCGGCATAATCAAAGAAAGGACGATGAGGAAGGAAAGCTTAACGCCCACCCTGCCCTCCTGTTCTAGCTCTGTCTTTGGCCAATTGATCTGCGAAGTAAGCTTTCGCTTCTGCTGCATCTTCGCCTAGTACGTCGTAAAGACGTGTACCAGTGATGCGCTCCATAGTTTTGTCATCGTTATTTCTAAGCGTGAGGTGAATACCGCCACCCGAAGAAATAATGAAAATCATTTTTTGGACTTCGTAAGGATCAAGCTCAAGTGTCACTGAGTTGAAGTTCACATACTTGTTAAGCTTCATTTCCCGCGATTCTGTTTCTGAGGTTTGTAGGTTGACGATTGGAATACTGTTCGTCACATAAAGACCAGTTGAAAGAACGAGTACGTCTTGTAGAACTGTCTTCACTTTGATTCGTTCTTT
>JBEIPE010000013.1:0-22469 GCA_040377215.1 Halobacteriovoraceae bacterium | reverse complement strand
GGCATCGCGGGTGAAAACCGCGGCGGCCAGGCCATACTCAGTGCAATTAGCAGCTGCGATGGCTTCATCAATATCGTCATAAGGAAGGAAGCAAGCATTCGGCCCGAAGATTTCTTCTTGCACGAACTTGCCTTTGAGATCGGCTTTTTCGAGATAATGCAAAGAAGGTGAGACGTAGTGTCCCTGCCATTTCATGTCGAGCTTGCGAGGAGCGATGATCTCTTGCGCGCCTTCTTTGAGACCTTGCGCGCAGAAATCTAAATAGAGTTTCTCCGCTTGCGCATCAATCACTGGCCCCATGAACGCCGGCTTCTCTGAGAGAACGGGATGGTCGACGCGAATACGCTCAGTCACTTTCTTGAACTCATCGATGAACTGATCAGCAATCTTTCTGTGAACCATGATCATCGACGTCGAGGTGCAACGTTGACCAGACGTGAGGAAGCATGAACGCAGGAGTTCAGGAAGTGCATGAGGGATGTGTGCATCGTGGTGAATGATCGATGAGTTTTTGCCGCCCAACTCAAGCGCCACCATCTTCTTCAGGTCCTGATGGGTGTTCTTCAAAATCATTTTGCCGACGGCACGAGACCCTGTGAAGAAAACAGCACGCACCCGCGAGTCGCTCGTGAGTTTTCCGGCGGTCACACCAGTGCCGTTGATGAAGTTAATCACGCCTGGTGGAAAGCCTGCTTCTGCGTAGGCTTCCATCATCAGCTGTGCGCTGTAGATCGTTTTCTCAGATGGCTTGAAGATCACGCTGTTGCCAGCTGTGAGGGCCGCGAGAATTTGTCCATTGGCCAGATGACAAGGAAAGTTGAACGGGCCAATCACAAAAGCCACGCCGATGGGCTTCATGATGGTGTGACCATCAATCTTCGGCATCACGTCTTTAATGGTTTTTCTCTCGATGCGCTTCCAAGAATCACCGAGAGTCACGTCGACTTTTGTGACGAGAGCTGCGGCTTCTGTCTTGGCTTCCCACAGTGGCTTGCCCACTTCCCAGGCGAGAGCTTCAGCAATGGCGTCACCGCGTTTTTTGACAGCCTCTTGGTACCGGCGAATAACGGCCGTGCGTTCTTCGATAGAGAATTTGCGCCAGACCTCAAAGCCTTTTTGAGCAGAAAGTACGACACCTTCTGTATGGGCGTGCCAGACGTGGGCTTCCCACAGTGTTTGAGTTAAGTCAGCGGGGCTTTTTTTGAGGAGAGTTTCATCTGACGCGCCTTTTGGACTGTGCCACTGGCCGTCAAAGTAGTCTCCCTTAAGTACCATGTGCATGGGGATTCCTTGAGAGGTTCAATGACGCTGATCATACTCTTCTTGCTGTGGAAGTTCTAACCTTTCCAGGGTAACTTTGATTCTCAAGGAGTATCTGTATGGCGAAAACCTTACCGGCATTGTTGGACAAAATGTGGACTGACTACGTGGCGATTAATCCGCTGGCGCAGAAGATTTACAATTTTTTCATTTCACGTGGAGATAACGTTTTAAACGACCACATTGCGCTTCGCACTTTCAACCATCCGCGTCTCACCATTGATGTGGTGGCGGCTCCTTTTGTGGCCTCAGGTTATAAATATGGCGGGGACTATCATTTCCCTGAGAAGAAACTCTACGCCAAGCACTATGAGCATCCTGATGCGACACTCCCTAAGATCTTTATCTCGGAGCTGAAGCTTGAGGAATTCTCGGCCGAGCTGCGTAAAACGGTCGACGGCTTGGTGGCCCAAATCCCGGCAGGGCTGGAGCACACATTCGATTTCACATCAGTTGGGCGCCCTTGGAACGTCAGCAAAACGACTTATGAAAAGCTCATGAAAGAATCTGATTACGCGGGCTGGGTGGCGGCTTTCGGTTATCGTCCGAACCACTTCACCGTGTTCATCAATGCACTGAAGAGTTTTGCCGATATACAAACCCTCAATAGTTTCTTGAAAGAACAGGGCGTGAAGCTCAATGCCAGTGGTGGCGAAATCAAAGGAACACCTGCGGTGTTCTTGGAGCAGTCATCCACTCTGGCGAATAACATTGAAGTCCAATTCAGCGATGGCCCACAAACTGTACCGGCCTGTTACTACGAGTTCGCTCGTCGTTATCCATTGCCGACTGGTGAGTTGTATCAAGGATTTGTTGCCGCGAGTGCGGACAAGATCTTTGAGTCTACGTCGAAGGGACAATAGTCGAGAAGGGTGGGCGACCACATTCGGCTGATTTGCGGAGCGCTTTAATCATCCGCACACAGAGACTGAAAGGTGGATCGTCCGCCGCATTCTGATCATTGGCGACATTATCGATCAGCTCCAGGGATGTTTCATCCTTACAAGGCAAAGCCACCTTCGCGAGTTCTTTCCATTTTTGGTTCTGCTTGCTGATCGCTTGAGAAAGCGTATCGTTTTTATCCCAATTCCATTTGGCCTTGAGTCTGTCTTCCCAACCGCTGGAGCCGTTGGTGGCTTCATTCAAAGCCTCGGTACGTCTTTCGACAAAACCTTTAAACTGCGACAGACGGTTTTTATCAATGTCATCGCAGGCCTGCAGGGCCTGGGCGGCATCAAATTTTTCTCCGCGACCACCGGCCTTGGAAAGATCATCGCCAAGGATGAGAACCTTCGCCTTCATTTCCATGGCACGGTACTCGTTGAGAGGAAAATCCGCAGCGAACGCGTAGGAAGAAATGAGTAGGCCGAACAGTAGGGTCTTCATGGTTTGCATTCTCCCATTCTCGCACGCATGCTCATGAGCTTGCGACACATGCTCATGGTTCCTTGTTGCAACAAACCGGAGTCATCGAACAAGGCGGGAATCTCTTTTTTCATGGCCGGGCACTTCATGAAAACCAAGGACGTCATTTGCTCAATTCTTTTATCGAAGTCTTCAGGAGTCACTTTTTCATCGCCCGAGTAGTCGAGCATGATTTTGGCTACCGGCCTAAGGTCATCGCCACTCTCAAGCCACTTATTCTTGAACTCAATTTTTCCATCGAGATCCTGCTGGAGCCTATCCATCTCTTTAGGGAGACAGGCATCGAGATGGCCATTTTCACCTTCAGGCGCGCCTTTGGCATTTGCGCCATACAGAACTTCGTTCGTGACGTTATGAATCTTGAAAAGAGTGAAGGCAATAATAGCGCGATCGATCGCTCGGACTTGATCGACATGGGCGTGAGCGGTACTGATGAGACATGCCAGTGTGAGCGGCAACCAACGCATGCTAGTCCTCAGGGATTAAGCACTTAGGGTGAAGATCTTGCTTAATGCTTTTCCAGTATCTCACGGCCACGCCGCAAAAGAGCTCGGGTGTAACATTTTGGACTGATTCCACTCGAAAACGAGGGGCGGTCACGGACTTATTAGCGCCTGTGGGGTCGCGCCGGAAAATATCCAGGCAAGTAGGTGCCAATTTTGAGAGGCGACCAAAGGCTTCGAGACGCGCAAAGCGTAGACGTTCAACAGCGTAATCCGTCGCCTGGGCTTCGTTCATCATGGCCTTGCTTGAGTCTCCGTAGACCGTTTTCTTGCGCCAATCGTCGCCGCCGGCCTTGAGGTCTTTCAAAATTTTCTGAGCAGAAATTCGGATTTCTTCGAGTTGCGGACCAAACTCTTCCAAGCGAGTGAAAGAGCAGACACTCTTTTCATCCATGGTGGTGGCCTCTTGCATGCTCACGCCGCGATCATCTAAGTATTGCGCAAAATCAGCTTCCGCACGGGCGTGGAAATACTGCCCAACGAGAACGTCGGTTTGGGCATGAACGAGACCAGTTAAGAGCAAGATAAGAATCATTTCTTCTTCTTTTTTGGTGCCGCTTTAGAAGCCGCTTTTTTCTTTTTTTCTTTGGGCTTAAAAGTCGCAAACCGAATGTTGTCACCTAAGCGCAGCTTCAGGGCCGCTGCAGTGACGCTCGACACTTTAAGGCCGCCGGTCTTCAGCTCAACAACTCCACCTAAGGTGGCGCGGAATTTCTGATTGGTGCGAGCGATGATGAAGGTCTCGGAGCGGAAACTTTTATCGGAGATTTCAGTGATCACACCCACCACGCTCTCGCGGATGGTGCGGATTTTATCGATTTCAGCAATCACGACAGGGCCAGGCTCAAAGAGGCCCACAAGGCCTGCGTACTTGAAGCCTTCTTGCTCAAGAATGCGCTTCGCTGGTTCAGTATTCGGGTGGACCTTCCCAATCACGTTCCGTGCTTCTTCAGGCAGAAGATTGGCGATGATGGGAGATTTCGGCATGAGGTCTTCGATGAACTTCTTGCTTTGCATGTACATCGAATCAGCTTCTGGGAATTCGATCTTAAAGAAGTGAGCTCCGACAGCATCCCAAAAAGGAGAGTGGCCTGAGTCGTTCACCATGCCACGCATTTCTGCGATGACCTCTTGTTCAAAGTATTTACGGTTCTCCGCCATAAAGAGGAAGCGCGAGAGCGAGAGAAAACGGCCGTTTTGAGCATTGCGGAAAGCGGGATCAAGATAGAGCGAGCAAATTTCAGCTGGTCCGTTGTGAACAAAGTGAAAGTGCAATGTCACGATGTCGTTTTTGACGCCGATTTGTTTGCTCTCATGATGGTGTGTTTCGGTGCGATAGAAGTAGTAAGGCTCAAATCCACCGATCTTGGAAATGATTCCACAAACCCCAACGATCTTACCTGTGAAAAGCTCCTCCATCACAAAGAGGTAGTCCTCTCCGCGAGGGCGATCATCACGTTGAGAAAAACTTCTTTCAGATTGAAGGATACGTTTTTTGAGAACATCTCGATCTTTCGGCAGGGTCGTAAGACCATGACCCGAGTCCTTGAGGAGCTCCATCAATCCATCGAGGTCTTTCTGTTCGATCGGTCGAATGATGAACAAGGTTACTCCATCTCGGTGAGTGTTTTTTCAATCAAAGCACAGACGTTGTCGATGTCTTCCATCTTCACCGCGAGCACGGGCATCAAGAAGCGAACGCGCGCCGGAGCTGAGCCGGCCATGAAAGATAAAACGCCGTTCTCAAACAGTTTCATGGTGAAGTTTTTCGTTTTCGTTTCGTCGCCCTCGAAGATTGTCATGGCGACCATGGCGCCGATGCCCCACGGACCCTTAATCTTGGTCGGGTGTTTCGCGGACATCTTCTCGAGGTGCCCCTTAAAGCGCTGGTGGAGTTGCTCGATCTTCCCGTCTTTACCGAGGTAGCCGCCCTTGGTGATCTGATTCAAGATCCACAAGCTGCTGCTGATCTGGGTTGATGAACCGGTGAACGTTTGTGAGATCAAGCCGGGCTTTGGCTTGTGGTCGTCGGTGAAGAACGTCGCACAGACCTGCGAGTTCTTACCGATGGCGACGATGTCGACGAGCTTGTCGAGTTTGAAGTGCTGGAACGCGAAGAGTTCGTGCGTGCGGGCAAAGGATTGGACTTCGTCGGCGAACACAGAAATGTTGTTTTCTTTGCAGACCTTAATGAGGGCTTCGAAGTATTCCGTATTGCCCACCCACGAACCGTTTTCACCTTGGATCAACTCCATGATGAAGCCGGCGTGCTGGCCCGGGAAGCGGGCGATGGCTTTTTTCATCGCGCGTGTGGCCGCGTCGATAGAGCCTTGGTGATCACTTTCGCAGTAGAACGGAATGTAGTCGACATCGATAGTTTTTGGAAGGCCCTGGCGGTAGGCGGCTTTGTCAGTGACCCACGCCATCCCGAGCGTGCGGCCTGCGAAGCACTTCTCAAAGGCGAACAGGCGCGACGCCGGTGAACGCTTTTGGAAAATGAGCTTGATGCCGTTCTCGTTGGCCATCGCACCAGAGGTGCAAAGGAAAACGTTCTTCGTGAGTGCGCCGTACTTGCACGCCTCTTGTGACAACACATCCACCAGGCGAGCTGAGTCGACGTTCTGTTGAAGGTGGCCGTTCATCACGGTGTTACTGATGGCACCGTCCACCAGCGCGCCGGTCATCTGTGCGTTCGAGTGGCCCATATAGTGGACGCCTATGCCGGTAATAAAATCGTATTTCACAGAGCCATCGGCGAGTTCTACGAGCGCACCGTTGCCGATGCCGCTGCCGAGGTATTGGTAGAAGAGTGCGCCACCGCGCTGTTCGCCAAATTTTTTCAGAGTCGCGAGATAATCTTCTTTGAGCGCCGGGTCTGCCGCTTTCACGCCAGTGATATTTTTTTGATGATCGATGATCGCGTCACGAAGCAAGTCTTTGGCCTGTTGAATGCGCGGGTCTTGATAAAAACCTTGAGCGACGGTTTTCATAGCGGGTCTCCTAAAGGGGCAAGTGTAAGAACGTCTTTTCAAGACTTTAAACCTGGGCCGTGAAGCAGACAATAGGGAGGCAAAAAAGAATCTTGAGCGAACAAGTTAGACACACTGTTTACTAGACGCAATGCCTCAACTCATTGTCTGCAAAGGACTCTTCGTGGTAAATTCTCCTTCTTTCCCCTTAACGGAATCGCTGGAGCTGCTCATGCAAGTGAAGAAGACGCACGACCTTAAAAAGACTGATAAAAAAACTCTCGCCCACTGGTACCACTTGATGGTGCTTGGCCGCATGCTCGATGAGCGCGCGCCGAACTACCTCAAGCAAGCCTTGGGCTGGTCGTATCACGCGCCTTACGCGGGCCATGATGCGATCCAATTGGCGATCGGCCAAGTGTTCGACCACAAGACAGATCACCTTTTCCCATACTACCGCGACATGATGACCGCTCTTTCAGCGGGTCTCACGCCAGAAGAGATCATCTTGAACGGTCTCTCGAAGGCCACTGACCTGGCCTCAGGCGGACGTCATATGTCGAACCACTTTGCGAAGCCTGCCTGGAACATCCACAACGTTTCAAGTTGTACCGGTAACCACACGCTCCACGCCGTAGGCGTGGGGCGCGCGATGAAAACCTACAAGCACAAAGGTGTAGCGTTCTCGAGCCAAGGCGAATCTTCAGTCTCTGAAGGTTACGTTTACGAGGCCATCAACGGTGCTTCTCGTGAGAAGCTGCCAGTGGTTTTCGTTTTCCAAGACAACGGCTACGGCATTTCAGTTCCAAAAGCAGACCAAACGGCGAACGAAATCTGCGCGGAAAACTTCCGCGGCTTCAAAAACCTCCAGATCATCATCTGTGACGGTAAAGACGTGTTTGATTCGATGAATGCGATGATCACCGCACGTGAACACGCTCTCAAAAATAGCGAGCCGGTTATTGTTCACGCCATGTGTGTGCGCATTGGTAACCACTCAAACTCAGACAAACACGAATGGTACCGCGACGAAAAAGAGATCGCCGATGCCAAGGCGCAGGATCCATTGCCGAAGTACAAAGCGGAGCTCTTAAAATCAAAGATCTTCACTGAGAAAGAGCTCACGAAGATTGAAGAAGAAGCCAAAGCCCTCATGCTCGAAGGCCACACTAAGGCGATGAAAGCACCAGCTCCTACGCCCGATAGCATTTATGACTTCGTCGTTCCTGAAGCCTACGTTCCACAAAAATACGTGGACGGGACTCACGATTATGATGGCGAGCCGATGAAGTTCATCGATTCTTTGAACGGCACCCTGAAGGCGGAATTCCGCCACAACCCGGATACCTATATCTGGGGTCAAGACGTCGCTAACAAAGAGAAGGGCGGTATCTTCAACGTTACGAAAGGCATGCAGCAAGAATTCGGTAAGCACCGTGTGTTCAACGGCCCGATCGCGGAAGATTTCATTCTCGGTACGGCCAATGGCATGGTTCGTTTTGATGAGAAAATTCGTGTTGTCGTTGAAGGCGCCGAGTTCGCCGACTACTTCTGGCCAGCGATGGAGCAGATGGTAGAAACGTCTCACGATTACTGGCGCTCAAACGGCGCGTTCTCGCCGAACATGGTGATTCGTCTCGCTTCAGGTGGCTACATCGGGGGTGGTCTTTATCACTCACAGAACATCGAAGGCACACTGACGACACTTCCAGGTATTCGTGTGGTTGTTCCGGCGTTTGCTGATGATGCCGCAGGTCTCTTGCGAACGGCGATGCGCTCTCGTGGTTGCACCGTTTATCTCGAACCAAAAACTCTCTACAACGCGAAACATGCGATGACTCCGGTGCCAGAAGATTTCGAAGTGCCGTTTGGTAAAGCACGTCTGCGCCGCGAAGGGGAGCATCTCTCGATCATCACTTACGGCAACACCGTGCACTTCTCATTGGAAGCAGCCGAAGTGCTTGCGAAAGAGGGCATTGAGGTGGAAGTGCTGGATCTTCGTTCACTCAACCCACTTGATTACGATGCCATTAAAGCGACTGTGAGCAAAACTCACCGCGCCCTCATCGTTCACGAAGACAAAGTGTTTGGTGGATTCGGTGGTGAACTCGTCGGTGTAATTAACGAAACTTGTTTCGAAGAATTGGATGCGCCTGTTCGTCGTGTGGGTTCAACCTTCACGCCGGTTGGGTTTAACCGAATTCTTGAGCGCGCTACTCTACCTGATATGCAGAAGATTTTGGTCGCTGCTCGCGAATTGGCCACATACTAGACTCCTCGGGGGCACATTTGTGCCCCCTTCTTTTCTCACCCCTCATTTAAGCTAAACTAAAGACCGGTTCAATGATCGAGGGGAGTTCATGAAGTTATTACGTTTGGGTATTATCGCCATGGTTTTGGCTTCTTCACCCGTGCACGCTCAGCAAGCGGAAATTATCGATGTTGTCATGAAGGCCTTGGGTGAAGCAGGATTGCCACCACGTTCATGCGCGACGCCGGCCACGCCGAGTTGTTCCTTCACACAGATTTGCACCGATCTTTCAGCTCAACGTAACTCACCTTATCTCTATGAAAACGCCGCTGGCGAAAGAATTCCCAATTTCAATTACCAACAGCTCGCGGGTTTGGTCATGCAGTGTGGTCAGCAAAAAGGGCTCTATCAGCAAGCCGCCCCTGGGGATTTTCATCCGCTAGAATTCAATCGCTGGCTCATTCAGCAACCGCCTGGTGTTCAGCTTAATTTCAGTAAGATCGAACTCGCTTATGCTGATGCCGCTTATGCGCAAACACTTTCAGCACAACGTCGCGATGAAACTGATTGGGGTTATATGGGCCGTCAATTAGTGGAAGCGGCCGAACGTGCAGGCGTTGAGGTCGACGATGCTTTGGCCGATGCCATACAAAGAAAAATCAACCATCAACAAACTCTTCTCCTGGCCAGCAAACCGGCCACAGATTGGTCGCAAGTTCCGGCCCGTGTGCGCGAAGTGATGCTGGACCCATTCTTGAATCCAGAACTGCTCTCGCAAGACACTGCGGAGGGGAGCGCGGCTCGTGGAAAATTTAATTCAAAAGCTGCAGAGATTGCCATCTTAGGTAACGAAGTCAGAGCGCAGACACTGGAAGTGTTAGAAAACCAACGTGTGCGCTATCCTGAACGGGCCGCATCGCTGGAGGCCATGAGTGTGCGTTTGCGTACGGCCAGAATCAGCTTTGTGACCAATCCTTTTGAACTCAAAAATTACTGCCCAAGTCCTAACGCTTTTTATGATCCTACTGACCACACACTTAAAATTTGTCCGCAGATGATGGGTATGCCTAAAGAGCATTTGCGCATGGTGATTGGTCATGAGTTGGGTCACTCGGTTGACCCTTGTGGCGCTTCATGTCCTTTGCATGTGGTGCAGGCCGGCCCAGAAACTCAGTACAGTGTGGCCGATCTCAGCAGCGTATTGGGAAATGCCCCCGGCGTGTATACCGGCCAAGTCGCTGCGGGCGTTACTTATCAAGAAAACCCATTTCGTGAAGTGTTGTCATGCTTGAGCACTCCAGAATCGTTAAATGCTCGCCTGGCCGATCCGGCAAGAGCACGCACTTTACTTGAAGAGCAGATTCGCATTCAGCGAGCTTCTGGCCAAGACACGACTCAAAACGAACAGCTCTTAGCTGCTTTGCCTCGTTTGATGAGTGATTATGCTGGCTGCTCAATATTGCCGGGGAATTCACGTCAGCAAGAGGCCTTCGCCGATTGGTTGGCAGCTGAAGCCGTGGCGGTTTCAGGCTCACAGACCAACCTCACTGAGATTGGTGGCATGTTCTACGCTTTAGAATGTCCAGGAGTGGTGCCAGATCTCACAGCAGAGATCCTTCCTATCTTGCAGGAGAACAACTGCATGCCTGGTGAAGCCGGCGGTGGAATTGAAAACTTCTTACCGGATGTTTACCAAGTGGGGATGTACCTTGGGCAACTGCAACAGCAGCAGGATGATTCTCACCCTGCAACGGTCGATCGTATCAACCGTCTTTTCCGATTACAGCCACGCTTGAATGAGCAGATGGGTTGTGGAAAACAAGATAATTCTGGGAGCTACTGTGCGCCTTAGTATTTTATTTCTGAGCTTAGTTTCTTTTTCTGCCTGGGGAATTTCTTCACCACTCTTTCGTCATGAACTGATCAGCCAGACGGCCGTAGGTGCTAAAAAGAAGTGGGACTTTGCTCGCACCGCTAAGGGCTTTAGGTTGAATGGTTTGGTGTTAGCACCCAGCTACGTGGCCGAACGTGGTGAAAGCCTCAAAGTACTGCAAGAGAAACACGCTTCAACGAGCGGACTCTGTTCGGCGGGAACCTACACTTTTCGCACCACTCGACCGGGTCAAAAAAGAGTAGTTGAGCAAGGATGTCTGGGAACGGCCCGCTTCGGCCAGCTTCGGGATGTATTTGAACAGCTCGCAAAACACTAGAAATACATAGCTAACCGCAATGAAAGTTTCTTCATTTTCAGCCTCTTAAGCACTCTTTGCCTGTTTTAAAAAGTTAACCGCTCAACTGTGATCGGCGGTTAAAATTTAAGCGGGGAGATACGCGTGAAAAATCAAAAATTATTGATGGTGGCCATTTCTATGGCACTTTGGGCTTCAACTCAGGCGTTTGCCTGTGGCGGGAGCGGCAGTTGTGATGTGAACGTGCGCCGAACACAACGGGCCGTTGCCACATTAACTCGCGCCAACGAAGGCCGCTTAGGTTCAACCGAAGGTTTGAGTTGCGGTTTAATGTCCGGCTCGAGCCCTCTCGCTAAAGTCACTCGTTGCTCAGTCGTGGCGGCAGGGAAACCGGAAGATCAATGTCTCGCAGAACATGTGTTCAGCGCGACCTATGGCAAGCCACGCGGTGATGATGATCAATGTGTCGGCGGAGCTGAAGCACGGCTTCCTTTGTTTGAAGTCGTTGAACTCAATCCAGGTTATTTCGTCATTCGCCAAAATAAATGTTCGAACCTCGAAGCGCCTTTTATGTATTTGATGGTGGGCGAGACTGGCGCGTTTCTCCACGACACCGGTGCCGGTGATGACAGTGGTGTCGGTGATATGGGCGTCGAGCTTCGTCGCCTTGTCGAAGAAGTTTTGGCACGCAAATCAGCACAAGTTGGCCGACCTATTAATCTCACTGTTGGTCATGGTCATTCTCACGGTGACCACATGGGCGGAGATGGTGCGTTTGAAGAACCGTCTACCACTTCATCCGGTGGAAAAATTACCGTGGTAGGAAGTTCTCCCGCCGAAGTGGCCAAGGCCTACAACATCCCTGGATGGGGCAATGGTGCCGCTCCGACGAATGCCAGTGTCGGAAGTCTCGATCTTGGCGGTCGACGTCTATCAGTGATTCCCATTCCTGGTCATGAGTCTGCAAGTGTGGCTTTTTATGATCACAGCACAGGTGATGTACTTACGGGAGATTCGCTTTACCCGGGCAACGTCTTCACAAATGGCAGTTGGAATCAGCACAAAGCGAGTACCGCTCGCCTGACAAATTTCTTAGATAATTTGCCGGCCGGCTCGCCGCCAGTGCGCATGGTCTTGGGGTCGCATGTTGAGCACAGTCACGCGACTGCTGCTGGCCCGGGCCAGGATCTAGGTTGGGGAAATCCTAACCAACCCAATGAACATAATATTGTTTTGAGAAGATCTCATCTCGATGAAATGCACAACTTCTTGCAGTCGGGGACGGGACCTCAATCACGAACGTTTGGCAGTTTCTCTATCAGACCTTAGGACGACTATGCTGGCTTTGATGATTCTGTTTTCGGCACTCACTGCCTCGGCCGCTCCGCAGCCGGTGGAGGCCCGTGTTGCATCAGGCGTGGCCGTGGCCATGAACGAAGTGATGAGTGGTGTGATTCCTGCTTCTCCAGGTTGCAACGCCGCCCCGCCACTGGTTTGTGGTGGCAAAGACCTCATTCCAAATTACAACCCACAACATTACCGTAGCAACCATGGCCAAATCTTTTTTGGTTCTGGTCCATTTTATATTTCCCACTTACCACTCATGAATCGTCCGCATAATTTTCAGGCGATCTACGAAGTGGATTTTCCTGATACGGCCCAAGGACGAGCGGCCAAGGCACAATACTTAGCGCGTGCTGATAAAGGCTTTGCTTCGTTTGCTCCCGGAGAGTCGTGGAGCTATCCCGATTTTGACTGCAGCATTGATCAGTCCCAGCGGACTCTTGCTCCTGGTGGTCTTCACCAAGGACAGTTTGAAGATGGGGGAGAGCTGATCGTTCAAACGGGTCTTGTTATCAAACGTCGAATCTTTTTCCGTATCTGGCCGGCGGGCTCACTTCCACCTGGTAGAGGCGACGCACGTGCAGATGGGGAGTACATTGTCTTTGGTGAGGGCGAACAGTTTTTCACGGCTCGCGTGATCACGTCTGTACCCGATGCGGACCATATCCAGCCCGTGCCTGCGGCGATGTTCCGCAACCAAGTCGGTGGCGCCAATCACGCTTGTTATCGCGTGAAGCAGAGTAATGACAATATGAGTTTTAATCCCAAGGGCTGCAGTGATTCTAGCGCACCTGCTCCTACCGGGGCTGCCCAATCAGTTAGCTTCAATCCTTTCTATGTGGAAACCGAGGACATCAGTTTATGAAATCTCTTTTGGCATTTTCCCTCTTTGTTTTAGCGGGAACGGCCCATGCGCAATTTGATTTCTTTGATCAGCCCTCGAATGGAGCGAGTACCTTAGATACTTGTCGTTCTCGTAACAGTGCGAACTTCGCCTGTGGTGAGTGCGAAACTCCTTTGCAAGATGACTTCACAAATCTTCTCTCGCAATTGACGGGCCAGCCAGAAGGCGCGCGCTGGAGCGACGGTTTTAATAATGAATCTCCTATTCGCTCTCAGTTTGCGGATGGATCGCCGATTACATTGGAAAGTACCCTTTCACGTATCAAAGATATGATGAAGGGTAATAACGCTGAAGGTGGCAATGGCCTCAACTACATGGTGATTGGCCAGTCTGAGAGCTTACAAGACACCAGCATCCGTGATGGCAAAATGTATCCACGTATCGCCATTAAAAGTCCGAACTCAGAGTTGTGGGTGACTTTCAATACTGATCCAATGTCGGAAGCTTATCAAACGTTGGAAGTCATGCGTTGGAACGGTAAAGACGCGAAGTATGATTTCATCGAACTCGATTTCGGTAAAAAAGATCCGGCCAATCCTGCGGCCAATCGCCCAGCGAAATTTGATGGTACAGGACAGAAGTGTGTGGCCTGTCATAAAGATCCTGATCCTCGTCCGAACTGGGAAACATACCGTGCCTGGTCTGGCATTGTTCCCTCACGCGATGACATGATTGAACACGATGCACAGCATGGCCGCCCAGTAACTGAAGGTGGCCAGCCCGTCGGAATGGATGGCCGCGCTTATCTTTCATTCCTCGAGCAAGTCGTCGACACCAAGGAGGGCAAGAATATAACTCCTGGTGCTGACCGTCGCCTGGGTCTCTTGGATATTCCTGTCGATGACGCCATTCAATTTGCTGGCCGCACTCCCGCCATTTCATCGTTGCCACCTCGAGCGCAACTTGAAGCGATCCGTGCTCAGGCCAGCAAGCAGAACGGCTTCTATCGTATTCCACACTTCCCTTACAAAGGTGAAGGGGGAGCGATGTCGAACTTCGACCAGAAGACGGCGGAGTACGCAGGCCCTTCGCAGTTTGCCTTTGACCAAATGAGCGGTCAGAACTTCTGTCGCATTTCTCAACGTTTGATTGAAGACGAAGACTTCAACAAGTTTAAATGGTTTGTGGCCGGTATCGCCGAGTGTGACGCAGGCTATGAAGTCGAAGATTGGATTCCGGAATCGTATCAAAATGAAATTGCGCGCTACTTTAGTGCTCGCCCACAGGCCTTGCTGAGTGACCTCGCCAGTGCGGGACAACTTCCTCCGGCGCAACAGATGTCCGGCATGAACTTTTCTCAGATCACCGATCTGATCATGCGCGATACTCAACGTAACTTTACCCGTGCTGATGAATTTAAACGTGATCGCCATTCCACCATGGGAGAGGCGTATCTTACGGCAGTTGAGTCTCGGGATCCAGCGGCTGCGGCCACTGAAGCCGAGTTCTTCTCTTCTAAATTTACCGCGCCCATGCGCGGAGGTTTCCATGCCATCGGTGATGAAGGTGGTGTGAACGGCGTCGACAACGGCAACGCTGAAGAAATCACAGGCCTCAGAGCTGTGCTTGAGCCCATGGGCATTGATGTCGGCCAATGGTCACTTATGCGTGGCCCTAACAGTGCGACTGATTACGACAGTCTCGCGTTCTCAGATCAATTCGTCTTGCTCTTCGAGCAACGTGCGATTGCAAAGGCCATGGAAGATATTCGTACTGATCCGGCGTTTGCTCAAAGTGGCAACAACCGCTGTGAGGCCCTCAAGCTGGCCAGTAACCGCGATCTTTCAACGATCAACATCGCTCCACCTCAAGAGAACCAAGTGGACACGTCTCTCGCGGCGCTCTGTGGTGCGAGCTTGACGGGTTTGCCTGATCCTATTGTAATGCGTCCGGTGGTTGAGATCATGCGAGCTGAAGGTGCTCCTCGTGCTAAAGAACTTTTCAATCGCTGTGTCCGTTGCCACGGTGGCTCTGATCCAAGTGCCACGCCGTTTCCTGGCATGGAAGAAATGATGACTACAACAACCGTCATTCCTCAGGGCATTGCTACACCGGCTTCGTCGGTCGAGAACACGACTCCTTGGACCGAGGATGCGTGGCAGAGGTTTAATGCTTACATCGCTACTGGCTTCAGTGACTCCGCGGGTGTCCCCATGGGTGAAGAGATGAATCGTCGTTTGGTGACGCACTCAATGCCGTCAGGCGGCTGGCGTATTCCGGGTGAGACACCTGCCCAGAAACTGGCCAACGACGCGACTCGACGGAATGAACTTTCTAACTACGTTCGTCTGACTTATGCCTTGTCGGATGGCCAAGAAGGCATCCAGCAACTTTGCCGTGCGATCAATGACATGAGCGGTAGTGGCGAACAGTCAGGAACAACCGAAAGAAACGCCCCAGCAGGAGCATCTCCACAATGAAAACTTTATTACTCTCACTTCTTGTATCTACCTCGGCCTTTGCGGGCGTCGAATGGGAATGTATCTATCAGCGAACCGTGGAAGGGATGGCCAAGCCTGAACGTCACAAGTTTTTGCTGATGCAAGGCTATGCAGAGAAAGAAGGCTCATTCCGTGATCATGGATACAAGGCCAAGGTTGTGGGTGATTCTTTTACTGTAGAGGTCTCGGAAGGAAAGTCTTCGAAGGTCGCGAGCATTTCTTTGAAGGATGCTTGGGGAGCCAAGCGCGAGCCACAGATCCCATCCGCTGACTTCGATTTTCCAAGAGCTAAGATCGCCGTGAAGTGTCGCTAAGGAATCGCGACTTATGAGATATCTGCTCAGCACTCTATTTCTTCTTGTGACTTCGAGCTCACTTCTGGCGCAAGATGAAGATATTGCGACTCGCGATTCGCTCTCACCCGCGATCGTACAAAAATATCTTGATCGCCGTGACGAAGTCGATGCGGCCGTGACTGAAAGTCGCCCCAACTCCCTCGACGGTTGTCGACCTGCCGGTGTCGGTCGTGAGCAGTTCGCCTGCGGCGAGTGTGAAACCGCATTACAAGACGATTTCAATGGCATTCTGGCCGACCTGACCGGATCATCTCGAACGGCCAACGGTCGTTGGGATGGAGCTTTTAGCGATATCAAAACCATGAGAGACAATTGGCCTAATGGTCAACCTGTGAACGTGGAAACAACTTTGGCGCGCATCCGCCAATCATTTCTTGAAAATACTCCAGGTCCCGAACCCAAGCGCCTGAACTACATGATCATTGGTGAGTCGGAGAGTTTGCAGCCGTCGTCCATCTCCGGCGGTCGCATGAATCCCCGTATCGCTATCAAGAGTCCTAACTCAGAATTGTGGGTGACTTTTAATACCGATCCCACAAGTGCAGCTTATCAGACCCTTGAAGTCATGCGCTGGAACGGGCAAGAGGCGAAGTACGAATTCACGGAGCTTAACTTTGGTCGCCGTGCTGATACGCCCCCTAGCAATGATCCTAATGACCCACACTTTCAAGTTCCTTCTGCATCACCACGAAGTGTTGATGGTACTGGTAATCGCTGTGTGGCCTGTCACAAAGAAGATTCACGTCCCAATTTTGAGACCTACCGTGCGTGGTCTGGAATCGTTCCCTCACGGGATGACATGCTTGAGGCCACCGAACAAGGTGGTCGCGAGATGGGGATGGATGGCAGAGCTTATTTAAGTTTCATGGATCGTGTGGCTAATGCTCCCGCGGGCGATCGCCTCGCGATGCTCGACATTCCCGTAGACGACATGGTGCAAATGGCAGGGCGGACACCTGCTGTTTCAACATTGTCTCGTCCAGCACAGCTCGCAGCGATTCGCGCGCGCTTTCAGGAAGCGGGCTACTATCGTATTCCTCACTCGCCCTATCGTACCGATTTCGATGTGGCCTCTAACTTCGATGGCAAGACTGCGTTGTTGGCCGGAGCCTCACAGCTGTCTTTTGATCAGTTGAGTGGACAAAATATGTGCCGCATCTCTGATCGTCTGATGGACGACCCTGACTACGATAAGTTCCGTTGGATGGCAGCGGGTATTGCGTTCTGTCCATCGGCGAGTAGCAATCCAGCATCGTGGATGCCGCCGGCCTATCAAGATCGCGTGAGAAATTATTTTGCCGCACGTCCCGATGCCATGCTCTATGACCTTGCTCAAAAAGGGCAGGCGCCAACTTCTCGCGCAGCGAGAGCGATGGGTTTCCCCCAAGTGATGGACCTGATACAGAAAGACACAACTGAAAATCATTCGCGTGCGAATGGCTTTAAAACTGAGCGCCACCAGCGTATGGGTGAAGCTTTTTTGACTGAAGTAGAGAGACTCACTCCTGCGCAGGCGAGAACTGAGGCGAGTGCTTTTGCGACAACTTTTAAAAGCGATGAGCGTTCTGAGACTTTTCACGCCATCGGAGATGATGGTGGTGTGAACGGAGTGCCAGAAGGCCATGCCCCACACATCAGCGCCTTTCGTGCTCTTCTCTCACCACTCGGAATAAATGTAGGTGAGTGGTCCATGATGAGAGGCAGTAATGGCGAGCGCGAGTACAACAGTCTTGCGTTTTCTGATCAATTTGCCCTGCTCTTCCAACAAGAAGCCCTCGAGGCCACCAAACGTCTTGCTGAAGCGGAAGGCGGCACGAACTACTGCGCGACCTTGCAGCAACGAAGTCTTGCAGAGCTTGGCAAAGTGAGTGAGATGGACTTTGAAGATGAAGCGCAGCCGAGTGTGGTGGCGATGAATGATCAAGTCGATGCCAACTTAGCGGCGTACTGTAATCAGCCGCTAGAAGGCGATGTGAATGTCGAGCCGATGCAAGACCTCGTGCGCGTGAACCAGGCGTTGCTCGGTCCAGCGGCGAAAGATAATTTCGCGGTCTGTATCGAGTGCCACGGAGCCGAGTCCTACAATAGCGGTGTCGAATTCGAAGGTATGGCGCAACTCAGTCCCGGCGACAAATGGACCGACGAAAGCTGGGAGCAGTTTAACAGGTACATGCAAACCGCCGTGGCCCGCAACGGCCGTCCGATGGGGCTACGAATCGTCGAGAAACTTCGTGCGCAAGTCCCGATGCCTCCGAATGGATGGACCGTGCCAGGGGAGACGCCAGCACAAAAAGAAACGAACGATCGTGAGCGTCGAGAAATCCTTGCGAGCTATGTTCGTTTCACCTACTTCCTGACTCCCGGTGGGCAAGGTCGCGAGCAGCTTTGTAATGCGATCAATAATGGTGAAGTTCGGATGCCACGCCCGAACCCCGTAGAAACAACGACTCCAACTCCGCAAGCCGGTCCGAGGTAGTTCATGATGTTCCTTGCGCTGTTTGTGTTATCTCTGTCACCGGTTCACGCTCACAAGGGCGGATGGAATTGTGTTTACGAACATACCAAACGTGGGGGCCACTCGAGTGGTCCTAGAGAATTGCTTATTAGTGATACTGAGTTAAAGCAAAGTTTTCGAAATCGTGGACATGGTTTTGACCTAGGCCTTGAGGGCGAGCGACTCACATTCGTTGCCATGGCCAACAATGAGACGAAGGTAGTCACTCTGCAAGTCAAAGAAGCTTGGGGAAAAAATCAGCAGCCAGCGGTGTTGAGTCTTTCAGCCGAATTCAAAAATGGTGCAAAATCGAGTGTGACTTGTAAGTGAGTCTAGACGACTTCTATTTGTTTGAAGAATTTCTCTAACCAATTTATATCAGCAGCTTTTCCAAGTACGAGAGCACGATCACGTGCTTGTTGTGGAATGATGGCATCCATCGATTTGAGAATGCTTTTGTGATCGACGACAGCTGCATTGGCGTAGATCACCCAAAAACTCTCACCAAACAGTGTATGGACAAAACTCACTTGATCCACGGCCGTCTGGTTCTTCAAGTGCTGGCGAACCAGTCCATCGAGTAGATAGTTCACCGTCTCAAAAGAAGGAGTTTCTTCGCTCAGAGGAGATTGATCCATCCAGAGAAGGACCTTCAGGCCAGGGCCCAGACGAGTGAGAATGGCAGGCTCAGGCATCATGGCCGAGTTCTTTGGCAATGCTATCCAAGACGCCATTCAAGAATGGACCGGCTTCTTTCGTGGAGTATTTTTTGGCGAGTTCGATGGCTTCGTTGATGACGACTTTAAAAGGCGTCTCTTTTTGGAATTTCAATTCGTAGACCGCCATCACCAGAAGCGTGTGCTCAATGCGCGAGAGGCGCTGGAGCTTCCAGTTCTTGAGATGCTTACCAACCAACTCTTCGATCTCGTCAGAATGAGTGAGAAGGCCCTTCACGATCGTCGCGACCCACGCCTGCTCTTGTGACGCCATGGTAATGTTCAGCGTTTCACGGAAAGTCGTCATGCGCTCAAACAGTTCAACACTGTCAGTGGCGACGGTTTTCTTTTGGTCTTGGAAAGCGGCTAGTTGGAAATGATAGAGGAACTGGAGACAGAACTCGCGGGCCTCACGCCTGGTATTCAAGTGTCACATCCTTCGAGGGCTGAATCTTGAAATTGTTTTCTTCTTCTTTCAAGCGATTGAGGAACTGATCAACGTCTTTGAACTCGCGGTAGTAAACAGCAGCGAAGCGTACGTAAGCGACGGGATCGAGGTGACGTAAGTACATCATCACGAGTTTGCCGATGGTCGCGGTCGGAACTTCTTTATCAGAAATATCCATGATGGCTTTTTCAATGTTGCCCACCACACGATCAATCTGTTCTGTTTTGACGGAAAGTTTTTTGCACGCCATTTCTAAACTGCCGCGAAGCTTTTCTGGGCGGTAGTCTTCAGTACGGCCGTCGCGCTTGAGCACCATGGGCATGCTCACTTCAACTTTTTCGTAGGTGGTGAAACGCTTGGTGCAGGCTTCGCATTTGCGGCGACGACGGACTTCGTTCCCCTCAGCGAGGAGGCGGGAATCGAGGACCTTGGTGTCTTCAGCGTTGCAGAAGGGGCAATACATACTCGCACCTTAGCTTGGAATGTAAGAAACTGTCTAGTGCCAGATTGCGTTAAGTGGCTGTTAAAACGAGCTCTATTTGCAAGAACCTTCCGTCCACGTCACTTTATTACACTCAGCTTCGCACGAATTACCGTAGGTTTGGCCGTTTGAACCGCAAACCGGGCGGAAGATCTTCATGCAGGCGCATTCCGCGACGGTATACGGGCTCTTTTGTGGGGCCTCAGTTTCGGCTTTTTTCTCTGGGGCCGAACAAGCAACGAGGGCAAGTAAAACGAGGAATTTCATGGGTACACCGGGAATGAGTGGCAAAGGTCGCGCACATCTTTTTTAACTTTCTCTAGAACCGCAGCGTCTTGAGGATTCTTCAACGCTTTCGCAATCAAGAGAGACATGGTTTTAGTTTCTGCTTCCTTAAATCCGCGTGTGGTGACGGCCGGAGTGCCGAGACGGACACCTGAAGTCACAAACGGTGAGCGCTTATCGCCTGGGACCATGTTCTTGTTACAGGTAATGGCCACGCGTTCAAGAAGTTCTGAAGCTTCTTTGCCGCTCATATTTACTGAATCAGTTTTGAGTAACACGAGATGGTTATCCGTGCCGCCAGAAACGAGATCGATACCTTCTTCCATCAAAGTCTTCGCCAACACCTGGGCGTTTTTCACGACCTGCTGTTGGTAAGTTTTGAAGGCCGGCTCGAGTGCCTCTTTGAATGCCACCGCTTTACCCGCGATCACATGTTCAAGGGGGCCGCCCTGAATACCAGGGAAGATAAGGGAGTTGAACTTTTTGCCCCACTCTTCAGAGTTGGTGAGGATGATGCCACCGCGCGGGCCGCGCAATGTTTTGTGCGTCGTCGATGTCACAACATCCGCGATGCCGATCGGGCTCGGGTGAACACCAGCGGCGACAAGGCCAGCGATGTGGGCCATGTCGACGAGGAAGATCGCGCCGACAGAGTCGGCGATGTCTCTCATCGCTTTGAAGTCGATGGTGCGCGAGTAAGCAGAGGCGCCACCGATGATCATCTTCGGACGCTCTTTCTTCGCGATGTCCGCCATGCGGTTGTAGTCGATCATCTCGGTCTTCGGATCAAGACCGTAGTGCAAAGCCTTGTAGAGTTTGCCGGAAAAATTCACGGGTGACCCGTGAGTGAGGTGGCCGCCTTCAGCGAGGTCCATTCCTAAGAATGCGTCGCCTGGTTGCATAACGGCCATGTACACCGCCATGTTCGCACCAGAGCCTGAGTGGGGCTGAACGTTCGCGTAGCTTGCGCCGAAAATTTTCTTCAGTCGCTCGATGGCGAGAGTTTCAATCACGTCAACGAATTCGCAGCCGTTATAGTAGCGTTTTCCAGGATAACCCTCAGCATACTTATTAGTGAGGCAGCTCCCTTGCGCTTCCATCACTGCACGCGAGCAGTAGTTTTCAGAGGCGATGAGCTCAAGACCAGTTTCCTGGCGCTCAGCTTCGCGCTGAATAGAGTTAAAAACTTCCGGGTCCACTTGCTGCAAATGGCTCATCATTAAACCTTTTTGAAGAGGGTGCTGGAGTTCGTACCGCCGAAACCAAACGAGTTATTAAGCGCGTATTGGATATCAACTTTACGAGATTTATTGGCGACGTAATCAAGATCACAAGCAGGGTCTTGGTTCTCAAGGTTAATGGTCGGAGGAAGAATGCCCGTCTCCAACGCCTTGATGCAGAAGATGCTTTCGAGTCCACCGGCCGCACCCAAGAGGTGACCCGTCATGGACTTCGTAGAACTCACGGCAAGTTTCTTAGCATGGTCACCAAAGACGCGTTTGATGGCGTTGGTTTCGGCTACGTCACCGACTGGTGTCGATGTTCCGTGCGCATTGATGTAACCCACGAGTTCCTTCGCGATACCCGCTTGTTCAAGCGCCTGCAACATACAAGGAACTGTGCCTTCGCCCTCCGGATGCGGAGAGGTGATGTGGTAAGCATCGTTGGTGGCGCCCCAGCCGACAACTTCGGCGATAATGCGCGCACCACGTGCTTTCGCTTTTTCGTAGTTTTCCAGAACGATGATGCCGGCGCCTTCACCCATGACAAAACCATCACGATCCACATCAAACGGACGAGACGCGCGACCTGGCTCTTCATTCTTTTTAGAGAGGGCCTTCATCGAGGCAAATCCTGCGATGGTGTACGGCGTGATCACGGCTTCAGTTCCGCCTGTCACAACAGCATCTTGGCGGCCGAGCATGATTTCCATGGCGGCCGTGCCGATAGCATGTGCACTTGAAGCACAAGCACTCGCAGTGGTGTAATTCACACCACGGAATCCGTAATGAATCGCCATAAGACCTGGCGCCATATTCGGAATCACTGAAGGAATGAAGAAGGGAGAAACACGACGAGCGCCTTTTTCAAGGAACGTCTTGTGGTGCATCTCGATGTGCGGGAATCCACCGAGACCTGTACCTAGCACCACGCCGATGCGTGAGGCTTCGTAAGTATCTTTAGTGAGGCCCGCTTGGCGAATAGCCGCATCGCCAGCGTGCAAAGCATATTGATTGAACAAGTCGAAACGATCTTGCTCTTTCAGCGGCATGAGTTCTTCAGAGAGTTTGAAATTTTTGACTTCACCGCCGAAGGTCACTGGCCACGCACTGGTGTCCTGGC
>JBEIPE010000207.1:0-5486 GCA_040377215.1 Halobacteriovoraceae bacterium | reverse complement strand
GTGCTGCGCGGTCTTTGGCCAGCACTCAGGAATCGGCAAATATTACCGAAAAGTTGTTTATGCGTATCAACACCAATATGGGTGCCATTCAATCGCAGAGAGCTCTTACTACCGTTAATCGGGAGACAGAGGAGAGCTTTGGCAAATTGTCATCTGGTGAACGCATCACCAAGGCCGCTGACGATGCCGCCGGTTTAGCGATCTCAGAAAAGATGAAGGCGAACATCCGCTCATCTAAAATGGCGAGTCGTAACGCCAACGATGGTATCTCCATGGTGCAAGTCGCCGAAGGCGGCCTGAACGAGTCCACCAGCGTGCTGACACGTATGAGAGAGCTCGCCATGCAGGCCGCGTCTGATTCAGTCTCTGATTCTGAGCGCGCCATGACCCAGATGGAATTCCAAGGCATGAAGATGGAACTCGAGCGCATTGCTCAAGGCACAGTCTTCAACGGTAAAAAGCTTTTGAACGGTTCGGGCTCGACGATGGATTTCCAAGTCGGTGTGGCCGGTGCCGGTGATAACGATCAGATCAGTTATGAGTCTGGCGGTTTTAATGCCAGCATCAGTGCATTGGGAGTTGGCTCGGTCGAAGTTCTCTCAAAGCAGAGCGCGCAGGAGAGTTTGGGCGTCATTGATCAGGCCTTCAATAAGATCGCCAACCAACGCTCGGGTCTCGGCTCCATTCAAAACCGCTTGATGAGCAGCTCAAATAACTTGGGTTACTACACTGAGAACATGAGTGCTTCCAACAGTCGTATTCGTGATTTGGATTATGCGTCTGAGGCTTCGAAGCAGGCGAGAAACACCACGGTTCAACAAGCGGCCACGGCGGTGGCCTCTCAGGCGAACACCACACCACAAGCGGCCTTACGTCTTTTTAGTTAACGCCTAAAGCCTCAAGTAAGACGGCGGATACTTCACCCATTCTTGATTGCTCTAAACGCTGCTGCAAAGTTGTGCGTACGCCATAGGTGCGCAGCCACTCTTGCTGAATCGCCGTTTGGTCAAATCGTGTACGTGCTGCCAGATTGGCCGAGGTTTTTTTGCATTGAGTTTCTCGGCACCACTCATCAAACGCCAACTGCTTCTCACCATTGAAGGAGATAAAGCGCATCGGATCAAGAATGCCGGCCTTGGCCGCGCTTCCGACCAGGAACTCTTGGTACATGGTGAACTGTAAAAAGCTTTGCTCGAAAGCAACAAAGGCGGTGGTGAAATCTTGAATGTTGAAAGCTTTCTTGAGCAGCTCGAGATGAGCGGTGTATTGTGTTTGCGGCAGGCCCGGGAAAAGGGCGCAATCTTGCTGGCAGTTTTCATTTTCAATCAGCTTAATAACAAATTCACGACCGCAAAGTCCGCCGGCGGCCAGACTCCAAGAGAGCGTTTTGTAGAGTTGCACACTGTGAAACATTAAACGTTTGGAGAGCGTGCGAGGAAAGACGTCGGCAACACGGCCCAAGGTCGCACCTCGAATGAGAGAGCGATCAGCACGGGCGAGTTCGCGGGCTTCAGGAGATGTCAGCTGGTTCCAATAACCATCGCGCACCAGACGGCCCAGATGGTGAGAAGCATTGGCATACACATAACCCATGAGCTGAGTTTCAGGAGTGGTCGATTTTTCGAAGAGCTCTCGATAGCTCAAGGTCACAAGCTGGTTGCGATAAACATCAGCTTCTTGCCCTTGCAAGTTGGCACGCTCAAAATGCGCATCGAATGTTGTGCTCATAAGCTCAGACCAGTAGCTGGCTTTTTGTGCGGTGGGTGCTTGGCAGTGGGTCACTTGCTCGCTACGTGGGCGCGTAAAGATCTCGGGGAGAACCGAGGTTGTAGCGGCGAATGCCTGACTTAAAAATAAAGCGAAAAAAAGCATAATAAGATCACACCTCACGAGAGGCCTGTGGTCAATCATTAGTCTGTGCGTTAAGGTAAGCTTATGAAAAAAATGATCTTGGTTTTCTGTTTTTTTGTCTCTATGGGCGCTCAAGCGGCGATCTGGAAGGTCAACGATGACCATTCAGAAGTCCTTTTTAAAGTGCCTTACTTGGGCGTCTCAGAAGTGACGGGCCGCTTCGCACGGTTTTCAGGAGAGCTTGAACTCGATGATAAAGGGCAAGCACAAAAGTTAGCGATCTCTATTGATGCTTCTACGGTAGATACCGGTCATGTGCAACGAGACGGTCATTTGCGAGCGCAGGATTTTCTTTTTACAGAAAAACATCCCCAGATCGTTTTCACCAGTCAGTCGATCAAAAATATTTCGCCCCATCTCTTAAAAGTAACGGGTCAGTTGAGTTTAAAGGATCATGTTCGTCCGCTGACTCTCGAAATTCTCTTGAGTGAGATCCAGATCGATTCTTGGAATCACCAAAATCGTTTTGCGAAATTTCAGTTCGCCATCAAGCGCAGTGATTTTGGCATTCATTGGAATAAAACCTTGGCCGGTGATAAATTCTTGGTGGGGAACGAAGTTACGGTGTGGGGCAATCTGCAGTTACAGCCCGCAGGCAAAGCCACGGCCAGTAGCAAGCACATGATCCCGGACACCAAATCCATCCGTCACCGTGAGCGTCTGAATCGCGGCGAGATCAGTAAGACCGAGTACGAAGCCGCCACCCATGTCAGTGCGGATGTGGATTTCGCGACTCGTAGTGAAGTCGTGCAAAAAGCTCCCAGCATGATGCCCGAAATCCAGATTATTCAAAAAGATGTCAGACAAACCACGACTTGGCAGTTGTGGTTCTGGGGTTTAGGGCTGATGGGCTTTCTCGGCGCCTTAGTCTTAGGCTTGAGCGCGAAGAAATGGGTGATGGATAAATACCCAGAGCTCTACGTTGAGAATGGCTGGATGGGACATCTTTCTGATTTTCTCAGCATCGGTTTGACCTTTATCTACGCCGTCGCCTTTTGGGTGGTGGGCTGGGGAACATGACCAAGACGTTGCTGATCTATTCTCCGCTCTCGGTGGTCGACCTGACATTGAAGGTGGAGGCCCATCAAGAAGAATTCGATATCCTGCTGGGTGATTCATTCAGCGACGAAGAGCTCGAGGCCCATGAGGCCACCCTTGAGGCCATCGCGAGCATTGAAGTCCAGCCGATTTTGGAGGAGCTGACTTTTGATGATCTGGTCGCGAATCCTGAGGATGAGGAGCGGCAGCGAGCGTTTTTCAAAACTTGCCGTAGCTGCATCTGTCTGGAGCATCTGCCGTATTTAGAAAATAATCCGTTCCAGGTGACCTACCTCATCGATCTGCTGTGGACCTTGGATGATGTTTTGATTGATCAAGGGGGGATGGAGGAGTTGGTTTTTAAGAAGACCTACCTCACTGAGCTCAAGCGTTTTAAGAGCATGGAGGTCCTCCTTCCTAAGGAAAAGCCGGTGCTTCCGCAGAGCCTGGGGCCTGTCGATCAGTTGTTCATGGATGTTTACCGTGAGGTGGATCGCCTCAAAGCGGCCGAGATCAGCGCCGGCGAACGACCGGAGAAGCTTATTGAGCTTTATAACCTAGTCCTGCGGGGAAAAACCGACGCCACCACACTGTTGCGTCAGTCGGGGTTGAATCCCAAAGACTTCGGTGACCGGCTCGAGAGTCTTAAGTTCTTTTTGAAAAAGCACTGACGACAGGGCTATACTGCGCTCATGTTGACATGGTTGTTCCCCCTCATCCTCCTCTTCAGTTTTGAAGCCGAAGCGCGACGGCCATTGGGCTATTGGATTGAGTTGGTGCCGCTTGAACAGGCCCATCGTTTTTTTGGGCAAGCTGATGAGCTTGCGTTGGATCCCACTTCAATTAAGACACTCGTTTGGAATATCAAAAAAACGCAAGAGGCCGCTTGGCCCCGTGAGTTTTTGAGCTACAGCGAAAACAAGCATCTCGTTCTCCTGCAAGAAGGCATTCAGAATCAGCGCTTCGCCACCACGACGGAGCAAGTTCCAGGTCTTCGCTGGGATATGGCGATCAGCTTCTTGCTGCGCAAATCTAATCGTGCAGCGACGGGGTCTTTGATTGGTTCGACGGTTTCACCCGTCCACACCGCCGTGACTCACACCCGTGATTATGAACCTGTGGTGAATACTCCTAAGGCCACCATCTACGCCAAATACCCGCTGGCCGGAACCACTCAAGAGTTGCTGGTGATTTCTATTCACGGAATTAATCTCACGAGTCTCTCGGCTTTCAAGCGTCATATGCTGCAGACACGCGAAGAGATTCTTCGCCATGAAGGCCCTGTGCTGTTTGCTGGCGATTTCAATACCCGCACTCAGGCCCGCACCCGTTACCTCATGAAGTTGCTGAGTGATTTGGATTTGCAACCGGTCACGTTTAAAAATGGCGACCGCCGCATGGTGTGGAAATTCACTCGCAACTATTTGGATCACGCTTTTGTCCGTGGTCTTAAGGTGCAATCAGCCGAGGTCCTGGCGGACTCTCGCGGCAGTGATCACAAACCGATGGTGCTGGAATTGGCCCTCGATCAGGAAATCTAATGGGTCTGCGTTCTTTCTTCCTCGCCCTGCTCACCATCGCAGGCTGCTCATCTACCAAAAACTACGAGAAACATGTCGACCAGCTTGATCGTGATCGTTTTATGGGTAAATGGTATGTCCAGGCCGGCCGCTTCACCATGTTCGAGAAAGACGCCTTCAACGCCGTTGAAATCTACACGTGGAATGAGAAAAAACAGCAGATCGACGTGGACTTCCGTTTCAACGAAGGCTCATTCACCGGGCCGGAGAAAAAAATCCCGCAGATCGCTTTTATCGAAAAACACAAATCCAACGCTCGCTGGCAAGTCCGTCCATTCTGGCCACTGCTGTTTGATTACCGCGTGATTGCTTTGGATGCAGCCTACGATTGGACCGTCATCGGCGTTCCCAGTCAGAAGTACGTGTGGGTCATGTCGCGTTCGGCGCAGATGTCTCGTGAGAAAATTGCTGAAATCCTCGGGCAGATCAAGGCACTTGGTTATCGCGTGGACGAGATTGAATACGTTCAGCACTTGCCCACTGAATAATCTGCTGGGCCTCGCCCGAAAACTCGATGAGCGCTTTTTGCTTCTCTAAGTCTCGCAAATAAATCGGGTCGTAATATTCCGTTAACAAGATCGTGATCCAGCCCTCATGGCGGTTCAACTCCAGTCCTTCATTGTAGGCCTGCTTGATCTGCTCGTTCAGCGTTTTCGTTCTTAGGCCACCCAGCTTCTTGCTCAAAACTTCTATGGATTTTAGGAAAAACTCTGGGCCATGGGTTAGCACATAGTCGTGATGAATATTTTTAATTCTCTCTGCGAGCGGGGTTTCAAGAACCACCAAAGGAGATTGACGCAGATGTTTGAAGAAGCGCTGCGGGACGAGGATTTTTCCCAGGGAATAGGATTCGTCTTCAACGAAGAAATGATTCACAGAAGGAAGTAAGGCCAGGGCGAGTTGGTTTTCAAAACTCACCTGCGAGGGTTGTGACCCACGATCACCAAAAGCCGAGCC
>JBEIPE010000103.1:0-9316 GCA_040377215.1 Halobacteriovoraceae bacterium | reverse complement strand
GAGTGGCGGTGTTCTCGAGGGCAAGAAGTTTTGCATAACGGGAACGCTTTCTGTTCCTCGCGGCGATATTGAAAAGCTAATTAAAAAGAATGGCGGCATCATGGTGAGTTCGGTTTCGAAAAATACCGACTACCTATTAACGAATGATACCGATCCAACCTCATCTAAGTATAAAAAAGCCATGGAAGTGGGCACACAAGTGATCACCGAAGAAAAATTTCTCAAGCTCATTGGAGCGTAACCATGGCCAAGATCAAAACCGTTTTCACCTGCCAGTCTTGCAGTTATCAGTCACCTAAGTGGTTGGGGCGATGCCCAGACTGCGGTACCTGGAACACCTTTGAAGAGGGCGAGGCCGCTCCCAAGCTGACGGCGAAAGCTGTCGTGCGTGGTGAAAACTCAATCCTGTCGACACCCAAGACAATTAGTAAGGTTGAACTCAAAAAATACGCTCGTCTCGAAACGGGTGGAAAAGAATTTGATCGCGTGATGGGCGGCGGGATTACGCGTGGTTCACTCACTCTCATTGGCGGAGAGCCGGGCATTGGTAAATCAACACTCCTCATGGAAGTGTGTGGCGCTCTCCTGAAAGAGAAGCAGGCCGCCAAGATTCTTTATGTATCGGGAGAAGAATCAGAGGCGCAGATTGCAGAACGCTGTAAGCGCTTAGGAATAACTAGCGAAGATTTTTACATATTCCACGAAACCCGCTGGGAGCGAGTACTCGAAGCGCTGAAAGAAATAAAGCCTGATTTTATGGTAGTTGATTCAATTCAAACCACTGTATCGGGTCAGCTCGATTCTCCCGCCGGAACAATGACTCAAATTCGAGAAGTGACTTACGAGTTGATGAATCAAACGAAGTCTTTGGGGCTTACGTGTTTCATCATCGGTCACGTAACGAAAGAGGGAAGCATTGCCGGCCCTAAGATCCTTGAGCATATGGTGGATACAGTCATTTATTTTGAAGGCGATCAGTACGGGCAGTATCGTCTGTTGCGCTCTATGAAGAATCGCTTTGGTAACACCAATGAGATCGGCATTTTCGAAATGCGTGAAAGTGGATTGCATGAAGTGGCGAATCCTTCTCAGTACTTCCTTGATCAAACCTTGCCGGACTCTTTTGGCCGCAGCCTCACTTGTATTCTTGAGGGCACACGCGCTCTGTTTGTAGAGATTCAGGCCTTGGTCGTGGAAAACAAATTTGGCACAGGCCGTCGTGTAACTCAGGGACTAGACAATAACCGTGTGGCGCTTCTCGTGGCCGTCATTGATAAATACGTGGGAATTCCTCTTTCTTATAACGACATCTACGTCAACGTCGTAGGTGGATTGAAGCTGCAAGGTCGAGAGTCAGACTTAAGTGTCGTGGCGTCCCTTTTAAGTTCTTATTACGCCAAGGCGATTCCGCAACAGACACTTTTCTTAGGAGAAGTGGGTCTTACAGGAGAAGTACGGACTGTGCCGATGATGGAAGCACGCCTGCGGGAAGCTTCACAGATGAACTACAAAAAAGTCATCACTTCTGAGCGAGCGGCCAAAGAATTCTCTGGAAAATTTAAAATCGAGATTCAGGGAATAAAGCGAGCAGCGGACATTAAAGGAATGCTGTTCTAACGCTCATCTTCCGAACGCACAACGGTGGCTTCTGATTCAATGACAGTCGAGTGCCGACTGGCATCTTCTTCTTGGCGACGCTCAAACTCGAAGGGTGAGCGTTGTTGATAGTTCTTGCCATGTTTTTTGGCGAGGTAGATCGACCAGACGAAGAAGCCGAGAGCAAAGGTGATTACCAAAGCGATTGGAATCAAGATCACACCAGCGATAGCGCCGAAAAAGCCCTTCCAGCCGCCGAACACCAAGAAGCCAACACCACCGACGATGAGCCACCAGGGAATTCCACCGCTTCTTCTAGGCCCGCCTGGACCCCCAATCACTACTCTCACAGGTAAAGCCTCTTAATCGTCCGCGACCATTGGTCTAATTTCTTGTCATAGTAGTGGGCACCACTATCAGGCTTGAACTCTTGGTCCAATTTCCACAATCTACCTACATCGTCGAGAGTGATTTTGCCAAGACCGACCAAGGCGCCAAGGGCCGCACCATAGGCGGTTGTTTCGATATTCTTTGGACGAAGAATTTTTTTGCCAGAAAAATTCGCCTGGGACTGCATCAAAAGAGCGTTCGCGGTTGCGCCACCATCAACTTTGATGTCATTAAGCTTTCCCAAATCTTTTTGAAACGCTTCCACACAATCATTCACAGCAAGGGCAACACCTTCAAGACAAGCACGAGCAATTTGTGCTGTGCCTGTATCACGAGTCATGCCCAAGAGCGAAGCCTTGGCTTCGGGCACCCAGTAAGGAGCCCCAATGCCTGAGAAATACGGATAGAACAAAAGGTGCTCCATTTGTTCGTCGGTCGCTTCGAGAGCGAGTTTTTCAACCTCTGAACTCTTATGGATGATTTTGAGATTATCGCGCAACCATTGAACGGCCGCACCGGCGATGTAGCTTGAGCCCTCCATCGCGTAAACTTTTTTACCTTTGAAGGAATAGGCACCTGTTGTGAGAAGCCCTTGTTTCGACATCACCCGTTTCTCGCCTGTGTTCACAAGCAAAAAGGCACCGGTGCCGTAGGTGCATTTGATATCACCTACGTTGAGGCAAGCTTGGCCAAAGAGTGCTGATTGCTGATCACCAAAGAGGCAGGAGACAGGAATTCCGTCGGGAAGAAAATCCAGCCCCTTGGTTTTGCCGAATTCACCGAATGTGTCTTGAACTTTTGGAAGAGCTTCTGCTGGTACACCAAAAAAGCGCAGGAGCTCCTCGTCCCACTGATACGTTTCAAGATTGAGCAACTGTGTGCGGCTGGCGTTTGACGGTTCTGTCGCGAAAGCTTCACCTTGAGTGAGTTTGTAGAGTACAAAAGTATCGATGGTGGAAAGGCGTAATTCTTTTTTGTCAGCAGCGGCTTTGACTGCGGGCACATTCTCGAGCAACCACTTCATCTTCGAGCCTGAAAAATAGGGATCGAGTGGAAGACCCGTGCGAGGAGTGTATTTATTTTTGAAGGAGTCTTTGTGATCAGCGCAGAAAGCTGAAGTGCGGCGATCTTGCCACACAATCGCGTTCGCCAACGGTTTTCCTGTCTTGTCATAAGCGCAAGTAGTCTCGCGTTGATTGGTGATTCCAATCGCCATGACGTCAGTTGTTTTAGCGTTCGCTTTTTTGAGAGCTTCACCCACAGTGAACCCAACGGTGCGCCAGATCTCATTCAAGTCATGCTCAACCCATCCCGGCTTTGGATAGATCTGCGGATAGTCTTGTGATCCTTCGGCGACGATCTCCAGTGACTGAGCATCAATCAGCAAAGCTGTTGTTCCGGTGGTTCCTTGATCAATCGCGAGTACGTACTGGCCCATAAAGAGTCCCCGAGTGTTGATGGAAAATGTACAGGAAGAGCTTAATTCGGAATGGTGAGAGCGCCATTTTGCGAAGGGTCATCGACGATAAGGCGCACATAGGCTTCCCAGAGACGGCCTAGATTACGGTTAGAAATACTGATGAAACTGAATGAAAGCAGGACGATCACGAGGAGCAGCAAAATGAACTCAACCAGGGACTGCCCTGATTGATTGCTTTTCTTCTTTTTGGGAACGATTTTCCCCGATTCCATGGTCATCCTCCGACTCTGTTATTATGATAAACGCCGAGGTCGATTTCCATGAAGAAGTTTCTTCCACCAGTTATCTTGATTATGGGCTTTTGTGGCTTTCTTTCGGCCCAAATCGGCTGGGACGTCTTTCACCTCAACGCCCAACAGGTCACTGAATCTAAAGAGAAAGATCAGCTCTTTGAGAACCTCTTCAAAGAGACCAAACTCACGACCATCGATAAGAAAGTGGTTGAGTTTAAAGCTCTGAAGTCACCGATCGTTGTAGTCAATTTTTGGGCCAGCTGGTGCCTCCCTTGCTTGAAAGAGTTTCCGTCCTTGGTGGAGTTTCAAAAAAAATACGGTGATCGTGTGACAGTGGTGGGCATCAACGGCGACGAAGAAGATGCGGAACACTTAGTAGAAAAAACCAAAAAGAAATACCATCTCGATTTTCATCATGTGATTGATCCGAAGTCGGCCATCAGTGATAAGTTCTTGGTGACCGCTTATCCGTTCTCGTTGATTTACGTAAATGGAAAGATCATTCACGTCTCAAACAAGAATCTCGATTTTATGGATAAGGATTTTATCGCCAAGGTCGACGTTGCCGTTAAAGGCAAATAACGTCTGAACCTTGATGCTTAGATGTCTTCTGGGCACCGTCTAACACTTTATCTGTCACAACCATAAAGCCTTGCTGATCACCACACGCCTTGGCACTAAAGCCGTGGCCTTCGATTTTTCCTTGGGCCGTTTCAAGCTCCAGGTTTTGGAAGTAAGTGGTTTCGTCACTCTTAAATGAACCACGGTGAACGAATGAGCCGGTGAGACCTTTGTACGGTACAAAGAGAAGGGCTTTGCCTGTGGTGATGTGCTCTTTGATAGGATTCATCACGTCTTCAGACTGACGGTTTGCCATCGCAACAGTCATTTCAGCGGCGTGATCCAATAGAGAATCAGCACTGATGCTGTTGTCGGCTTTTACGCCCTTGAGCATGATATCGAGTGGAAGATGTGAGTCATCCATTTCGCTCAAGACTTGCTGCATTTTTGGACGGGCCAAGAGAAAGCCAAGGGCGCCAATGCGATAGTGTTCATATTCTTTATCAAAAGCTCCACCTTGCTCCGCGATGGCTTCGACAACTTGATCAACTAAGACTTTCTCAGAAACGTCACAACCGAATTTCGCAATAACCGAAGCGACTTTCTCCACGTACTCAGCAGATCCTTCAATCACATCACTACCCAAATCTTCTTTGTGGGTCGCGTGACGACGATGCCAGGCCGCGGACTTTTCTAGTGCGTCGGTTTCACCGCGGAAGTATGAAATTAAAGAACGAGTGAGTTCTTCGCGCTCAAGACGAGGTTCATATTTGGCCGGGTAAATTTCAGTACGGCCTTCGGTTGATTGCTCAAACTCAGATTGGCCAAAAGCATGGAAACCTTCGTGCACTAAAAGTGCGAAAGCGTCGGCAGATGACTGTGCGTAATCGACGTTTACAATGACGCCGCGTTTTTCAATCTTGTAGCCAGAGGTAAAGGATTCACTTTCCTCTTTGCCGAGAGTTTCAACCTGGCCATGTTGAAGCTTGATGCCCGTGCCGGTGCTGGGTGAAACCAACGTGATGCGAGCCGCTCTCCAATCAACACCTTTCCAAATGCGATCCGGACAGGCGTAGACACTGTTCTCTAGCAGAGTGCGCACTTCATTGAGGCGGCTGGCGTGGGCCAGTGAAGTGAAGAGGAGTGTGGTGAGAATTAAGAAATTCCGCATGCCCCATTCTAGCCGTCCTCGGCCTCGCGACGGGGCCGGTCTGTAAAAAGGTAAGGGGTCTAAGGGAGGGGGCGGGAGAGGCTAACCCCCCAATTATACGTGATTTCTGCCAGGTCTTGGGCGTGGAAGAGTGAAAAAACTGCGCGCTGCCCGGCCACCAAGGCCCCTTGGTTTTTTAGCCCCAGGGCCGCCGCCGCATTGAGGGTTATGGCACACCAAAGCTCGGCCTGATTCATTTTGAGGGATGGGGCTGCAATGGAGGCGACTAATAAAAGATTATCCACATGTGATGATCCCGGATTGTAGTCACTGGCGATGGCGACTTTGCAGCCGGCATCAAGCATTTTTCGCGCACGTGGAAGATCTTTGCCGAGGAAGAAAGCGGTGCCCGGTAAAAGTGTAGCAACAGTATTTGATGAAGCCAGTGCAGCGATGCCAGCATCACCGGCTTTCAGCAAATGATCTGCGCTCAAGGCCTGGTATTTTGCTGCAAGAGCGGCACCACCGTTGTCTTGAAATTCATCAGCATGGATTTTGCAAGGCAGTCCTAGTGATTGTGCTTTTTTGAAAATAGTTTCTGTGTCACTAGAGTTGAAATAACCCTGCTCATGAAAAACATCTACAGCGTCGATCAGGCCTTCTGCCTGGCCTTGCTCCATCGCTGGAAGGACAACAGCACTTACGAACTCAGCTGAAGTTTTAAATTGCGCAGGCACAGCATGAGCACCCATGTAGGTTGAGATGATCTGGAGCTGACCCTTAAAGTGCTTCTTGAGACGTGCGGCCACACGGAGCAAACGCAATTCGCCTTCAATGGTTAGAGCGTAGCCAGATTTCATTTCAATCGATGTCACGCCGTAGGACTTAATGCGTTCTAGTCGCTCTACTGAAGAAGCAAAGAGCTCTTCTTCGCTCGCTGCGAGAGTTTTTGTCATGGTATGAAGAATTCCACCGCCACTTTGAGCAATCGCTTGGTAGTCTGCGCCGTTGAGTCGTGCGCTGTACTCACGCGCTCTGTTGCCGGCAAATACGAGATGAGTGTGTGAGTCGACAAGGCCAGGTGTGAGAACATGGCCTTTGCCATCAAAGGCCGAAATAGCATGATATTCTTGGGGAAGATCGGTGTCGGCACCTACCCAGAGAATTTTAGCATCATCAAATACGATGGCCCCATTCTCGATAAGGGAGAGGTCGGAAGGAACTAAGCGTCGACCGTCCTTGGCGTGAGCATCTTTGAGCGTAAGTATCTGCGCAAGGTTACGGTAGACTTTCATTTAGTCACAGCGATGTGATGGAAGACAAACTCAAGCCGTTGAGTTGATTTAACTTTTGGCCATTTCTTAAGCTTACTAAATTTCTGTTTCACACACTGAACAACGATCTCAGGAAGAATAAGCTCTTCAGTACTCTCAATTGAAATTTTTGGGCGAGTTTTAGGTTCGTAGGTCGCCACGGCACAAGTGACGTAGTCACGCGGATCTCTCGTGCGCTCTACGTGCTCACGGTAGCAATCGCCGATAAAGCTCAAGACGTCTTTTTGTGCTGAAGCGAGGTCTTTAGGAAGAGGCGAGGGAAGTTTTTGTGCTGGCCCCATGATCTTGCGACACATTTTCATGGCGCGAGTGATATTCATATCTTTGTGTGCACAGCTTCCAAGCAACAAAAGTATAATGAGAGTTTTCATTGTACGGCCCTTGCGAAGAACATCATGGTTTGTTCTACAAACACACTGTCCTTTCCTTTGAAATTTGATTTGGCTGATTTGAGGTAGGCCACTGTGCAGTCTTTGATCTGTTGAGGTGGATTAAATACACCCACGTCAGCAAATTCAATCTGAGTGATGCCCGTTTTCTCAATCAGAAATGTCACGCACGCCACTTTTCCCTGTTGTCGGTCAAGATTTTTCTCAATGTAATCTTGGTAACACTCAGTGGCCCTTTGAGAGAGCCCAATATTCAGTTCTTGGTAGTTGTACTTGGTCTTATTGAGACGACGACTTTTAGGAAGTTTGGCAAAAGCTTGATCGTAGTGAGGCCGACAGAATTCTTCACCAGAGGCAGGCAAAGGAGTGGGCAATCGAAATGCATTCGATGAACAGCCGGCCAGAATGACGAAAGCCAAAACCTTAATCATAATGAGGGAAATTTGATCCTCGTGCTTGGTGCCTGCGCAATTTTGAGAGCGATGTCATATCCAGCGTCGGCATGGCGAACAATGCCCATGCCTGAATCTGAATTGAGAACACGAGAGAGCCTCACATCCATTTCAGGAGTACCGTCGCACAAGATCACCATACCAGAGTGTTGTGAGTAGCCCATGCCGACACCGCCACCATGGTGCAATGATATCCACGAAGCACCATTGTTGATGTTGATCATGGCATTCAAGAGCGGCCAGTCAGATACAGCGTCAGAACCATCTTTCATAGATTCTGTTTCACGGTTAGGAGAGGCCACTGACCCACAGTCCAAATGATCGCGGCCAATAACGATGGGTGCTTTGAGTTTTTTCTCACGCACCAGTTTGTTGAATAACAAAGCGGCTTTTTCACGATCGCCGTACTTAAGCCAGCAAATGCGTGAAGGTAGACCTTGGAATGAAATCATTTTCCCGGCCTTCTCTAGCCAGTTCACCATCGGCTTATTCTCAGGGAAAAGCTCCATAAGCGCTTTATCAGTGACACGAATATCTTCTGGATCACCAGACAAGGCCACCCAACGGAAGGGGCCTGAGCCTTCACAGAATAGTGGGCGGATGTAAGCTGGCACGAAACCAGGGAAGGCAAAGGCTTCTTTGCAGCCCCCGATGCGGGCTCCTTCTCGTAGATTATTTCCATAATCAAAAACGTGAGCTCCCTTTTTCATGAAGGCGACCATGATGCTCACATGGTGGGCCATGGTGGCATAGGAGAGCTCGGTGTATTTGGCAGGATTGGATTTACGCAAATCAGCGGCCTCATCCAAAGTCATTCCACCAGGGACATAACCGTTCAACGGATCATGGGCCGAGGTTTGATCGGTGACGAGATCAGGAATAATTCCCTTGTCGAGTAAGTACTCAAAGAAATCTACAGCGTTACCTGTTACCGCAATAGAGATCGCCTCTCCTCTTGCTTTGGCATCCAAGGCAAGCTTGATGCCTTCGTCGAAAGTTTTTGCATGAACGTCTACATACTTGATCTTGATGCGCTTCTCGATGCGGGTTGGATCAACGTCACAGCAAATGCAAACGCCGTCCGCCATTTTAACTGCGAGCGGTTGAGCGCCGCCCATGCCACCAATCCCACCGGTGAGTACCAGTTTTCCCTTGAGGCTCGCGTTGGCTCCGTAGTGCTTGCGAGCTGCGGCCATAAAGGTTTCGTAGGTTCCTTGGATAATTCCTTGTGAACCGATATAGATCCATGAACCGGCGGTCATCTGACCGTACATCATCAAGCCCTCAGCATCGAGCTTATTGAAGTGATCCCATGTGGCCCACTTCGGAACAAGATTTGAGTTGGCGATAAGAACGCGTGGTCCTTGGGGATTCGACGGGAAAACAGCAACAGGCTTACCGGACTGAACGATAAGTGTTTCGTCGTTTTCTAAATTTTGAAGTGTATGAATCAGATCGGCAAGCGCTTTAGGATTACGAGCGGCTTTGCCGTTACCACCGTAAACCACCAGGTTGTCGCGGTCTTCCGCTACCTCTGGATGTAGGTTGTTGAGCATACAGCGGAGAGCGGCTTCTTGATGCCAGCCTTTACATGTGAGTTTGTCGCCAGTAGGTGGGAGAGGGATTTGCATAAATTATCCTTATTTCAATGGCCCGGTGACCTGTTCAGCTTCAGCGATAATTTCGCCGTTTTGAACGAGGCGGTAAAGCCACTCAATATCTTTGTGGAAG
>JBEIPE010000386.1:0-2373 GCA_040377215.1 Halobacteriovoraceae bacterium | reverse complement strand
CTCATCCAACAAGATAAACTTCGGTGAGAGGGCCAACGAGCGAGCGATCTCTACACGACGGCGCTCACCACCTGACAACTCTCGACCTTTCGACTTCCGGATATGATCGAGACCGAAGTCCGCAATCAATCCATCCAACTTAACTTTCCGTTCCTGCGCTGACAGATCTCGGATCTCCAGCACCGACATAATATTTTCATCTACACTCAACTCACGAAAGATCGACGCTTCCTGTGGCAAATAGCCAATTCCGCGACGTGCTCTCTCATGCAAAGGCATCAACGTTACATCTGTATCAGACAAACGAATCTCACCTTCATCCGCACGAACCAAACCCACGATCATGTAGAACGAAGTTGTTTTGCCGGCGCCGTTCGGACCTAACAGTCCCACCACTTCGCCTTGCTTTACTTCTAGTCCCACATCTTTCACGACAGTTCTGCCGTTATAAGTTTTCTTAAGACCTTTCGCTGTCATGACTTCCATTTCAGTTTTCCTTCTTCTTGTTCTCGTCTTTCTTGACTTGAACATCGGACATGGCATCTTCAATTTCGATGAACTCGAGTTTCTCGCGCATCGTAATTCGATAACCTTTCATCACGTCTTTTCCTTGCAGCACACGAGGCGCACCAGAAAGCACGATTTTGTCCTGACCGAATCCTTCCATTCTTTCCGCGAACGCTTGCCGAACCATCGGCTTGCCGTTTGCATCCAGCAGGTTTTCAGTCACCTTCACATCGTCATTCAGGATAAAATACTTGAGCTTTTTATTTGCCTGCTCCAGAAAAACGTCACCATTTCGTGCAGTTACCTTCATTCCGCCCCTCTGAAAAAAGACGTTTTCTTTGAGGCCAATGACCCCCTTAAGCCCTTGAAGTTCCATCTCCTCTGACTTCAAAAAAAGCGAGGATTGGAACTTCAAGCGTGGCTTCACAACGCCATCCACTTGGCCGCGAAACAGGGCCCATTTTTGCTTAGGCCTGGCCTTCATGCTGGCGGCCTTGATGGTGATGGTCTCGCCGGTCTTCGCCATGAAGTGCTCCATGTTCACGCCGCCTTTGCCATAGAGCTGGTCTTTGCGATGGTAATAAACCAACTCGGCCGCGCGATACTTCGACCCCACCTGATCAAGCTCGACATCACCCAACATGCGCAATGATCCGCGCGACTTCACGTACTCGGCCTGTGCTGCTTGATAGGTCATGGCCTCTTGCTGATCTCCGGAAGCATAGGTTCCGCGTGGCCTCTCAAAGCTCGCCATTTGCTCACCCAAACTTCGCATGGAATCTGCCGCAAGTGAGAGAGAGGGTTGTCCTTGATCAAGATGGAAATACTGCAGCTCCTTCATTTCCGAAGGGACCTCGGCGAGAATGGCATCAGAGTCTTGACCCCAATCTTCCTTCCCGCGGTGACTCCAGGCGCCCCAGCCGACAAGGCCGTTGAGCAGAATGAAAAAGCCAATAACTATTGTTGATTTGAATGGGCGTAAAATCATCCGTCTAGTGTAACATTAATGCTTCGCGCATAGAGGTGTTTTTCAGATGACTCTTTTGGTCGGAAAGGCCAGCATACCTCTATGAATCCTACTCTCGCAGAGCTCGTCGAATCCGGTGCCAAACTCACTCCGATGATGGAGCAATATTGGGCGGTGAAAAAGCTTCACCCGGGCATCATCGTGTTCTTCCGCATGGGTGATTTTTACGAAATGTTTTTTGAAGACGCCCGGGAAGTGGCACGTTTGCTGAACATTTCGCTCACCACCCGTGGAAAACTCGGCGAAGTGCCGATTCCCATGGCCGGCATTCCTCACCACGCCGCCCCTGCTTACGTGGATCGCATTTCTCAGATGGGCAAAAAGGTTGTCATCTGCGAGCAATTAGAAAACCCGAAAGACGTGAAAGGCATAGTGAAGCGCGGAGTGGTGCAGATCGTTTCGCCGGCGGTTCCCTACGATCTCGATCGCACCGTGAATGGCGAAAACAAATACATCGCTAGCGCTTGGCAAGACTCGCAAGGCTTCATGCTGTGCTTGCTCGATTTCACCACCGGTGATTTCTTCGGCTTCGCCTTGAAGTCGGCCGAAGAGCTCGCGGAAAAACTCTTGGTCTACCGCCCGAAAGAGTTCCTCGCCATGATGGGCCAGTGGGAAAAATTCCCTTTCATCGAAGACACTGTCGATGGTTTGGAGATCCTACGCACGCATCTTTCGCAAGAATGGTTCACAGAAAAACACGCGGCTCCTTATCTTGAAAAACTCATTCCAGGTCACAAGCGTGACGGCATCATTCAGCAACGCCCGTCAGTGCTTTCACCTCTCGGTGCTTTGAGCTGGTACGTCTGCTCAACTCAAAGCCTCGATAAAATCGGCCACAT
>JBEIPE010000325.1:0-3129 GCA_040377215.1 Halobacteriovoraceae bacterium | reverse complement strand
GCTGGGTGCCTACGCCGCCAACGGGTATCGTTCGCAAGGAGAGTGGAGATTTAGTGGCTTCAGTTTCAATGTCTCGGATGATCGCTTGCTGCAAAAAAAGATCGCGTGGGTCGAAGAGATCTTACAAGAATGCCACCTGCAGGCCGCTTAGATTTTCCGGAAAGGCCGAAAGCGCACATCGAGTCGCGCGCAGTAGGAAGTCGCGAAGCAGTTTTTGAGCGCGAGCTCCTTACCTAGGAGTGAGGAGAAGTTGTCGTCGAGTTGGAGGATTTTAAAATCCTGCAGTGGCCAAGGGGCGTGCTCGACGACGCCGATGAGCGTCTCTCCACCACGCTGGGTGAACAAAGCGTAGCGTTCCGTGGCCCACAGATCGAACGCGCTACTGGGCCGCGGGCCTCCAGCTTGAGCGACCAGTTTGAGAGCAGGAGAGTGAAAGTGGTAGCTGCCATCATTTTGAAAGATGAGCTTCACCCATCTGTAGGGGAGAGAAAAAAACCAGCGAGCGATCAGGACACCCGGGAGATGGTTGGAATCGAGAGTAAAAAAATAGACGCCGCGCTTGCCGGCCACGTTTACATACGTGCGCAGATTAAGTTCGAGGAGGCGGGAGAGCCCCGGTACGGCGGGAAGGAAAGGAAAGCGAATGCCTTCCATCACAAACGGCACGATGCTCACGATGGCTTTGCCCTGGTAGAGATCCAGCGGAAAGGGCACTTTCTTTTGTAGCTCTTCCGCGGCCACTTCGTAGTGGATGAAGGCGACTTCGCGCCAGCGCTGGGCCATGAGCCAGCCAGTTTTTTGCAAGGAGAGCGCCCAAAAATACAGGACTGGTTGGAGCAGAGTGCGGACCCACAACAGCCAGCTCTCGCTGACTCCGAAGATCGGAATGCGCAGCCAGCTCACGTAGATGTGCACGGGAATGAGAAGCAAAAACCACAGCGCACATCCGCGCGCCGCTTGCTCGCGCGTGCGCATTGGCCACAGTCCCACTGCGAGCAGTAGCTCGAGAACGCCCGCAAAGATGTTGATCTCCAGCTTCCAAGGGACCGGCAGGGCAGGGGCGAACAGCTCCGGGGCCACAAGATGGAGTGTGCCGGCCACAGCAAGCAGACACGTGAGCAGTGAGCGAGAAATAAGGGACGTGGTGATCATGAGTTCATCTTAATCTAGGGGGACCTCATCCACACAAACAAGCATTCGACAGCTAGTGTTGCGGTGCGCGTAGCGAAAGAAGCTGCGGCCTTTCGCTACTCGCCCATGGTAAATTTCCGGTATGAAATCTAATTCTTCAGGTAAGTCGCTAGCTGCGCTGGCCGCTCTCGGTATCGTCTATGGCGATATTGGAACCAGTCCGCTTTACGCGTTCAAAGAATCCTTTCATCAGGCCCATGATCTCACGCCTGGCCCTGCCAATGTGTTCGGCATTCTTTCGCTGATTTTTTGGTCACTCATCATCATCATCTCTATCAAGTATCTCGTTTTTATTTTGCGTGCGGATAATAAGGGTGAGGGCGGAATTCTGGCGCTCACAGCGCTCATTGGTACTTCCATGAAAGATAAGCCGACGACGACTCGTTGGCTAACGCTCTTAGGGCTGTTTGGTACGGCGTTGCTCTATGGTGATGGTGTGATAACTCCCGCCATTTCCGTGTTGAGTGCCGTCGAAGGTTTGGAGCTCGCTGCTCCTGCTTTACATCCCTATATTCTTCCTATCACCGTTGTTATTTTGATTGGCCTTTTCTCCATTCAAAAGCATGGCACGGCCATCGTGGGCCGCGTGTTCGGTCCGATCACGCTGGCCTGGTTCGTAGTTCTTGGGATACTGGGCCTGAATAAAATTGTGGCTTCGCCAGGCATCCTGGCCGCCATCAATCCTAGCTACGCGTTTGATTTTTTTGTTCTCAATGGCTGGCAAGGGTTTGCAGTCTTAGGTTCAGTCTTCTTGGTGGTCACCGGTGGGGAAGCTCTCTATTCCGATCTTGGCCATTTTGGAAAATCTCCCATTCGCTGGGCGTGGTTTGTGGTGGTACTGCCGGCACTGACTTTGAACTATTTCGGCCAAGGCGCCCTGATTCTTGAAAATCCATTAGCAGTCAAAAACCCATTCTATTTGTTGGCCCCTTCCTGGGGACTGTTGCCTTTGATTATTTTAGCCACAATATCGACCGTGATTGCGTCTCAAGCGTTGATCACGGGTGTGTTCTCAGTCACGGCTCAGGCCGTTCAACTGCAGTACATGCCGCGCGTGCGCATCTCGCACACCTCAAAAGATGAGTTTGGTCAGATCTACGTGGGCGCCTTGAATTTCCTTTTAATGATCGCTTGTATCATGGTGGTTTTGACGTTTAAGACTTCTAGCAATCTCGCCGCGGCCTACGGCATTGCCGTGACCACCACGATGGTGATCACCACCATCTCGTTTTACTTCGTGGCCGTGCATGGTTGGGGCTGGCGTCCGCTTTGGGCGTTCTTGTTGTGTGCCTTTTTCCTGGTGATTGAAGGTGCTTTCTGGGGCGCCAATCTTTTGAAGATCGCGCAGGGGGGCTGGTTCCCGCTCTTAGTGGGGGCCGCGATTTACACCATCATGACGACGTGGAAGCAGGGCCGAAAAATTCTTGCTGAGCGGATGAAAGAAAACATTGTACCGCAAAAAGATTTTATCGCTCTCATCGAGAAGGATAATCCGACGCGTGTCCCGGGGACTGCGGTTTATATGTCGGGCCACCCGGACTACACACCGGCCACCTTGTTTCAAAGCTACCGCCACTATCACTGTCTTCACGAAAGCGTGGTGTTCCTGTTCGTTAAAACCCAGGCGCGTCCCTATGTCGGTGCGATTGATCGCATCGGCTGTGAAAAAATCGGTCCCAACATGTATCAAGTCATTATTCGCTATGGCTTCATGGACCTCCCGCACATTCCAGAGGCGATGGAAGGTTTGCGCCTCGGGGATATCGTCTTTGATTCTCAAGCTGCGACTTACTTCCTTGGCCGCGAGAATCTCATTGCGACGAAACGTAAGGGCATGATGATCTGGCGCGAGAAGTTATTCGCCTTCATGTCACGAAACGCCCAACCGGCCACTCGCTTCTTTCACTTACCTGCTGATCGCGTTGTCGAGATCGGCTC
>JBEIPE010000314.1:0-3307 GCA_040377215.1 Halobacteriovoraceae bacterium | reverse complement strand
GAGAGACTGGACGTGCTACGCGATCCAACGAAACCGCACTGGCTTTAGGTTAAGTAGGGAGCATCTCCGGTGGTGTGATCCGTCACATCCACCACTTCGATAATGTCGGGGAAATTCTGCTTGATGAGAGTTTCGATGCCACCTTTGAGTGTGGCCTTGGAGCTCGAGCAGCCATGACAGCCGCCATGAAATTTCACAAAGAGCTTATTGTTATCAATGTCGATGATTTCGACGTTACCACCGTGTTGGGCCAGTGCTGGACGCACTTGCTCTTCAAACAACTTTTCGATTTGGGCGAACATAAACGCCTCGCTTAGAGAGAGTAAGGACGCTGCGTAGTGAATTCGCGCAACAGCGCTTGCAGTTGGCGAGAAGGACCCGCAGGAGAAAACGGCTTAACCCAAGTAATGGTTTCTACCACGCCTTGTTGAGAAACTTTAAAGATACGACCTCTATCAGCAGCTGCAGCATAGAACCAAGTCGGAGAAAGAGCCGCATCGACACCCATCTGCACAAAACGCAATTGCTTGAACTGCGGGTCTTCGATTTTGAGCGGCTGACGAAGATCCAGCCATGCAGCTGAGACTATACCATCTTCAAGGGCCACAACGAGGGTCGATTGATCAGGCAAAATGTAGACAAGTTCGCGTTCACTCGCGGAGTTAGGCTCGCCAAGGAAAGCGAGTTCTTCAAGTTTAAGTCCCACGTGCAATGGGGCGAGGCTTGAATAGTCGTGTATTTTACTTTGGGCCGACCAAAGGGCGACAATTACAAGGGCCACAAGACCAAAAGCACTCAGAAGAGATCTGCGCATGGACCTACCTTAAAACAGTTAGGACCATTTCAGCACGTACGAAATGCGTTTGACTAGGGGGGCCAGCGAATCACGCCAAAAAGTTTCTTATTTATTCCTAAGATAAATCTTTGATCACAGATAATATGCGCGTTAGGTCACGAGGTTTAAACAACACTTCTTTAATGCCCATTTGCTGTAATTCGCGAGGATCTGCACTGGGTTCACCCGTGAGCATAATGAAATGGCCCTTCCAGCTATTTTTGATTTTAAGAAAAAAATCTAAACCGCTCATCACGGGCATTTTAAAATCACAAACTAAAATCTGCGGTGTTTGTGTTTTGAGCAAATCAAGTGCGCGCAGTGGACTCTCAAAAGTGATGACCTCATGGCCTTCTCGCTTGAGAAGGTAGTCCAGAATATTACAAATTTCTGGTTCGTCATCGATCACCCAAATATTCATGAAGCGTTACCTGTTTGTGAGAGAGGAAGTCGTATCACAAAAGTGGTGTTGAGGGATTTATCATGAAGATAGATCTCACCTTTGTGGTGGCGAATAATCGTAGCAGCAATGGAGAGCCCGAGTCCGGTACCTTTGCCTGGTAGTTTGGTCGTGAAGAAAGGATTAAAAATCTTTTCTCTCACCGCAGGACTCATGAGTGGCCCAGAGTTGCTAACTTGAATGATGGCATGGGATGTGAGGTCTTGGTGGTAACTGACTTTCACCCAAGCATTCTGCTGACCATCAATCGCATCAAAGGCATTGATGAGAAGATTGAGAAGAACTTGTGAAATCTCAACAGGTCGACACTCGACCCAGAGTTCACCTTGATAATCTGTCTCAAGCGTCACGCCATGGCGCTTAAAGCGCTCGCGCACGAGATCCAGTGAGCCTTCGAGAACTTCTCGCAAATAGGCCCGTTGAAAGGGATCGTGGGCCCCATCGCGCGCAAGATTTTTAAGGTTGTTAATAATTTTTGCTGCTCGCTCGGTTGAAGAATTGAGAGCACTCATGATGCGCTCAAAATCTTCCTGCTTCATGCGGCCTTGGTTCCACTCGATCTCAAGAATTTTAAGATAACCGGCAATAATCGAAAGAGGATTGTTCACTTCGTGAGCAATGCCAGCGGCCATTTCGCCGAGAGAGGCAAGCTTTGAGGCCTGAATCGATTTTTGGCGTTCGAGTTCAAGCTCTTCACTTTGTCTTCTTGAGTCTGTGATGGGAGTTCCCGCCGCGAAGAGCAGATTCGTTTCTTCATCCATCACCGCACGCCATTCGATCAAGACATGTGAGCCATTTTTATGCATGTAGTGGTTTCGAAATCCTTGAAGATCAGAACCTTCCAACACGGCCGCCAGGGCGGCTTCGGTTGCTGATCTGTCTTTTTCAAGAATAAAACTTGCGAAGGGTGCGCCTCGCAATTCGCTGATGGAGCGTCCGAGAATTTTTTCCCACTCTTTACTGAGCGCGAAGACGTAGCCTTCGCGAGTAATCACGAAAAAAAGATCACCGGAAAGTTCGATGAGACGCTGAGCAACAGTCCCTAAATTCATTTTTGACACAGCAGAAAGTATAGTCTGTCGGTAGGCATTTCAGGTGTGATTTTTCATGACATCAGTGATCTTTAAGTTGGCTTAAGTCAGCGCAATCAAGCATCAAGCCTTATGCTTTTTTTGCCGCAAACTTTTCAGCTGCTCATTGCCCCGCCTGCATGGGGCAAAACACACCTTTTTCAGGCTTGGGTTAGGCAAAATGCGTCGCGTTTTTTATTGATCTGCCCGTTGCGGGCCCTCGCCAGTGAGCTTAAACAAAGTTGTCCAGAAGCCTGGGTGGCGCTACCTGAGGAGCTGCAGAACATCGACTGGGAAGGATTGTCCAAGAAACGTCCAGATTTAGTCGTTGTGTGGGATGAGGTGCACTTAGTTTCCGAATGGGGCTTAAGTTTTCGTCACGCTTTCATGGAGGCCTGGTATGGCTTCTGTTGCTCGGGCCTCTCTGGAGTCGGGATGACGGCGACTCTCACGCCTGAGATTCAGCATTTTCTCTTAGAGACATTGCAAGAGAATCATCAGCACCTCTTGATTGGCGATGCTGGTAATTTTTGTTTCAAGCATCGTCCGACACGTTGGCTGTGGGCCCCACAAACTTGGATGGAAGAATTGATTCAGCAACCGCGGCCGGGACGAACACTGATTTTTTGTCGCCACCGCCACGAAGTAGATCGCTGGTGCCAACGACTCAAGCAGCAAGGTGTCAGTGCGTGGGGTTGTAAAGGAGGCGAGACTCGCGTGTTCAGTGAGCGCTTAACGAGAGAGGCCCTTCCAGATGTGATCGTCGCTACATCTTGCCTCTCTCATGGTGTCAACCTCCCACAGCTTCATCGTGTCGTTCTGCTGGATAAAACTGCTCCTGCGTGGATGACTCATCAAATGCGCACAAGGGCAGGCCGGCGTGGAGAGTCCTATGAAGTGTGGACGATTTGGGGAGTTGGACTACTGCCGTTTTGGCAGCGT
>JBEIPE010000279.1:0-3905 GCA_040377215.1 Halobacteriovoraceae bacterium | reverse complement strand
GCTCGCCCTCGCTGGTGACTGGCCAGCTTTGGACAAGGCCATGCGCGAAGCCATTGATCTGCGTTTGATGCCTCTGCTTAAAACCCATAAGCACTTTGAGCGCATCGAGCACATGCTCGCTCTTCGTGATGGCAGTGATCCCGAAGAAGAGGATGGCATCTGGCATGACGATGGCTCACGGGTCTTGGCCTTCTCTTGGTCACTGAATTTCTTTGGCCAACCCGGCGGTGGAACTTTGGGCATTCGTCCCCGTGGCACCACAAATGAAGTTGAACTCGGCCCGTTTGATCCGGGCACACTCATCATTTTTCAAACCGGCATGGATGGTTTTGAACATCGCACGAGTCGCGTAACCCACGGCAAACGTTTGGTTTGTGCCGGTTGGTGTTCGTAAAACTTACACACCCCTTTGCTCAACCCTTCGCGCTTGCTCTACCTTGCGGCCATGAAAAAACTTATTTTGCTTTCGTTCATGCTTATCAGCACAGCGAGCTTTGCTGAAACCTCGAGCCTATTCGTCAAAGAAGGGCGCGCTCTCATTGATGTAGAAAAACTCATCAAAGAAGAAACCGACGTTCAGACATATTACGGTTATGAGAACTTTTGTTACAAAGGCTCAGCTGACGCCGTCGTAAAGAAGATGCGCGCTTGGAAGAAAACAGATTTATTCTTTAGCGGTGGTGGCGGCGGATTTGTGATTCGCTCACTCAAGGTCATTCGTGGCATCGCCACTTTTGATATCGTCATGGGTCTGGAAGACGAAGTGGTGCCAGAAGATGGCCTTCGCAAAGTGACCATCAAACCTTGTAAGTAGGTTTAGTAGCTCGGGTGCTGAAGATTGAGGATATTGCCATCCAAGTCTTCAAACACCAGCATATGGCCCCAGTCAGTTTTGGTTTCACCAATAATCTGAGCGCCCAGCTTTTCTAGGCGGGCGCGATCTTCCGGAATATTATCACTTTTCAAGGTCAGCGTTCCGCCGGCTTTGGCACCATGATCATTACGAGGCACCTTCTCTACCGGCCAGCCATTGTTGCCATGAAGACCCAGTGTGAGGCCGTGAAGGACCATCGAAGTCCAGTGCTCATCACCAAAAACTTTTTTGGCGCCGAAGGCGGCAGAGTAAAATTCTACCGCCCGGTCCATATTCTGTACGTAGTAATGAAAATTCTGAATGCCGGTGATCACAAAAGCGCTTTAACCGCTTTCACGATCGCTGTGCGATCAAGGCCATGCTTTTGGTAAAGCTCTTGAGCCGTGTAACTCGATTGACCGAACTCACCTTTCACACCGAGGGATTTCAATTTAAAATCCGCTCCGTGAAGAAGAAGTGAATGCGCCAACATCGCGCCCATGCCGCCGATCAACTGGTGATCTTCTACGGTCACAAGCTTGCTGCCAGATTTTTTCAACATCGTGGCCATAAACTGACCGTCCGGACGATTCACGAATGCGTGTTGAACCACGGCGACACTCTTGCCTTCGGCCTTGAGCAATTCAGCAGCGGCACGTGCTTCTTCAAGTAATGAACCCGTCGCCACGATCATGGCGTCTGTGCCCGCCTCAATCACTTGAGGAGTACCGATTTTGTAAGTCAGACCCTCTTTAGTTTCGAGAGGGAAATTCTCACGGCCTAAGAAGAAGATGAAGCTTGGTGCGTGCTGACCGGCCTCGCGCATCGTCGCGATCTCTTTGACCGCTTGGTACACGTACTCTTCGGCTTCTTTCGCCGTGGCAAGATTCACCAACACTGTATTAGGAATCGAAGCGAGTGCGCTCATATAAGTGAGTGATTGGTGAGACGCGCCGTCGGCGGCATCTTGAAAACCCGTGTGTGAGAAAATCGCAATGACCGGAGCTTCCGAGAGTGATGCCATGATCAAAGGGAGATTCCCTTTCGTCACACCAAACGCCGCGAAAGTATCAACCACCGGGATAAACCCGAGCTTCGACATCCCCGCAGCAACGGACACCATATTCGATTCAGCGACACCCACATCTTGGAAGTGAGTCGGGTGATCCGTTTGGAAACCTTTCACGCCAGTTGAACCCGCAAGATCGCACGATACAGAGAAAACCGGCAGGCCTTCTTTGGCGGCTTTTGAGAGAGCTTTCGAAACGCCGATTTGGATTTTATCTTTTGGCACACCTGAAGAGGCTTTTTTCTCTGGCTTCACAGTAAGCTCTTTGGCCCACGTTGTGAACGCCGCTGGCACATCTTTGCTTCCCCAGATTTCTTCCAAGAAAGCGTGAATGCCTTCATCATGCGCCTTCAATGGGAAACCATGGCCGCCGGAAGATGATTCCGCGGTCGCCTTGATGCCGTGACCTTTAACAGTTTTCGCCCAGATCGCAATCGGCTTCTTAGCATCAACCGTAGCGAAAGCTTTTTCCATCGCGTGAAGAGCGGCGGTCAAGTCATTGCCGTTATCGACTTTCATCACCTGCCAGCCGAGGGTCTCGAGTGAGGCAAAGGTTGGATTCATGCTGAAGGCATCTTTATCAATGCGTCCGCCGAGCTTGGTATTATTGTCCGAGAGAATCATGACAAACGGAGCGAGCTTCCCTTTCGCCGCCAATCCTGGGATCGCTGCGAAAGCTTCTTTGGCTTCGCCTTCCATACTGGCGCCATCAGACACCGAACAGATGGTGATACGATTTTTGCCAGCAAGAGCGTCCGCCATGGCGAGGCCTTGCGCTTGAGGAAGTGCTGAAGCCAGTGGACCGTTAGAAAGCAACACACCTTCTGGATAAAGATGCGACTCTCCGTGACCGGTGAGTTTTGATTTAATTGAGCGGAAGCCTTTGAGTGTTTCGAGAGTCAAATCTCCGAAACCAAGATTGGCGCGAAGAGCGTAGATGCCGTTTTCTGCGTGACCGATATCGTTGACGAAATTATAGCGATCGAACCAAGCACTCTCACGGAACATGAGTGAATGAAGAGCGGTCCACATCTCTGTCATCGCCGAAGGTCCACCCCAGTGACAGGCAGCACCGCCATTTACAGCAGCTAAATCCATCAAGGCGAGCATGCAACGAGTGGCGCGCGGATCGGCCAAAGTGACGTCTTCACCCTTGGTGGACTTCACAGTCACTGGATAGATTGGCTTGGCGGTGGGAGCTTTTTGCAGTGCGTTTTTAATCTTCAATGGCTGAATCATGGTGGGTCCTTGAGGTTTAAGGCCGGTGATGGCGGGAATTAAACCCTAAGATTATCCATTTCTCAATTGCCAAAGACCGCCCGAGGGCGTTAACTTACCCAGACTTAAAACTAGCTAAGGATCCCATATGTCACGTAAATGCGATTTGTCAGGTAAAGGCCGTCAGGCGAACCACAAGATCTCTCACTCAAACATCAAGACTCGCAAGTTTAGCGAAGCTAACTTGAAGACTAAGAAAATCTTCGACCCAGAAACTGGTCGCACAATCCGTCTTCGCATCTCTACAAGCACGATGCGCACTTTGGATAAAGTCGGCTCACTTTCTGCTTACCTCCGCAAAAACATCCACTTGTTTCAGTAGTCTCTACTGACACTAAGTAAGTAAAAGCCACCTTCGGGTGGCTTTTTTATTTTCTCCGATCCCAATTGATTCAAGAATTGATGAGCTGCTAGGCGCTGAGGAATGAAGGAGGAGGCGTACAGCCTAGTACGTCGACGACTGAATGACGAAAGCAACGAAGCAGATCGCAATTATTGGATCAATTATTACAGCGCCAGATCGGCCCTTCATTATCTGGTATGAGGCATTGCACCCGATACCCCTCACTTCCCCCGCACTGAAAATCTTTCGACGCCGGCATGCGCCCGCCCGCTAGCTTCGGCATAATCCCTTTCGCTTCCCCTGCCTGATAACACGCCTGCTCGGCCGCTTGGCGCTTGCAATGACCAAAGACTCGCTCATGG
>JBEIPE010000173.1:0-6276 GCA_040377215.1 Halobacteriovoraceae bacterium | reverse complement strand
CTCTCCAACCATAGAAACCCAACCCTTCCCTGGACGAAATTTTGGGAAAGTGCGGCCGCTGATCATCATCTCTTCCCCGGTTACAGGGTTGAAACCACGACGTTCGCGGTGATGGACTAGTGTGAATGTTCCAAAGTCTTTAAGAGTTACTTCATCGCCACTGGCGACGCTCTCTTTAATAACGTCGATCAAGGTATTGAGAAGGGCCTCGGCGTCTTTTTTGGCAAGGCCTGAGTGGCCAGCGCGGAGGAGGGTGGCTTCGATGAGTTCTTTTTTGTTCATATAATGAGAGTCGGCCAGTGGACACATTCTGGCAAGGCCTTGGGCCTAGCGTTATTGCAAATAAAAAGGGCTCCCGAAGGAGCCCTTAAATAAATTTCGTTGGCCAAAATTTCTTAAAGAGAAACTTTACCCTTCTCTTTCAACTTCGAGATCAAGTCGTCGAAGTGAGAAGTTGGGTAAGCGCCTTTTACAGGAACGCCGTTCAACAAGAAGCCTGGTGTCCCTTGGAAGCCGAACTTGCCCGCTTCTTCGATGTCCTGTTGAATACGTTTCATGACCGCTTCAGACTTCACGTCTTTCGCCAATCTCGCCATGTCAGCGCCTGTCTTCTTCGCTTCAGCTTGCAAGAACTTCTCGCCGTTCTGAAGGCTGCGCTGATTCATGTAAATCGCATCGTGCAATTTGAAAGCTTTCTCTGGGTCCTGCAAACGAAGCGCTTCGTAGTACTGAGACGCGATCATCGCTTGAGGGTGGAAAGACAATGGAAGATGCTTGTAAACGAAGCGAATCTTGCCTTCGTACTTCTTCATCAATTCCATAACAGTGTTGAAACCGCGTGAGCAGAATGGGCACTCAAAGTCCGAGTACTCAATCAAAGTCAAAGGAGCATCTTTCGGACCGCGGAAAGTTTCGTCACTGCGGATCTCAGCTACCATCGGCTTGTTGAAGCTATCTTCAAGGGCCTTTGATTCTTCTTCTTCACGGCGCTTTGCCATGACTTCTTGGCTCTTCTTAACTGCATTGTTAAGCGCATCGATGAACTTATCTGGGTTCGCTTCGATCGCCTCTGTCATGACGTCTGGGTTTTCTTTGAGAATCTTCTTCAACTGGTCTTTGTTGGTACATGCGCCGAGAACCAGCATCAGGGCGAGAATGAGTAGCTTGTGTGACATGGGCTTCCTTTTTTGACTGCGTTAACTTTTATCTATGTTAATGGCTGAGGCGATTCGATTCAACTCAATGTGGGAGGTTTTTCTGTAACCAGTCTAGATACTTGTTGATCGACCGTGTCGAATCTCGCAAGTAAGAATACCCGACTAAATGCACGCGGCTTTGCCAATTGCCTTTCATGAACGAGCGCATCGTGGCAAAGATTCCAAAAGCCGCGCCGGATACCTGAGCGTAAAGATGGAATCCCATCACAATGTGTAGACCGACGACCAATACACCCGTGAGCCACCACATCTCATCCACTAAGAAAGCTTGGTCTTGGAAAAACGCTGACATGATTTTTGGATCGGCTTTCAACATCCGCAACGCAATCTGCGTCGTGTTCTCGTGAATATCTGTAGCAAAACCCATGATGGCGATGATCGAGACAATCATCACGATAATCAAAAAGAAGCTGAAATGGAAAACAAAGGGCCCATCAAAAACAGGTTTGTGAATTCCCATGTACTGTGGAGGGATTTCCCGGGGAACTAATTTATTTTTGGAACGGCACTCTCTCAGGTTTTCAAAAAACAATTCGGAGAAACGTGTGAGCAAGCGATAGGCCGAGAATTCTTCATTCTGGTAAGCCGCATTAGGGTCATCAATGATCTTCGTGCAATAATCGCCGATGCGTTTGAAAGGGCGAAGCATGATGTGGCCAATATAAAGACCCATGAAAAAAATCGCTACATGAAATCCGAGGAGCCAAGGAAGCGCATCGATGGTATCGGCGAGCACGTGCTGGAAATACGCTTCACCCAAATTATCAATGCCACCGTAGCCATGAGCGCGAAAGAAATAAAAGTTCAGACGCATGTTAGAAAATACGATGTACGCGACCACTAGCTCCACCACCATGGAGATACTCCACACCTTAAAGGCGGTTCCCAACAGGAAGCGGCTCTCTTCAGATTGAAAGAGTTTCTTGAAGATAGAGGCATGGGGCAAATTGGTTTTCATCCCTCTATTGTATTAAGTCTTCGATTTCTTTCAGAGAGGGGGAGTTTTGCCGGGCCTAACCACATTAAAATGCTCGGATTCCCACTTCTACCTCAAGTTCTTAAGCGAGTGTCCGACAAGTACCCCAAGATATGCCGTCTATTAGGGAGAGGCTGATATGAAGATCACACGTACTTGGTTCACACCTGCACTGCTCACACTAGCTCTATTCGCTGGTGCCTGCGGTAAGAAAAATGAATCAGGAAAATCCAGTGGTAGGTACTACGGCTCTGTAGGCACCTACACAGGCGTGGCACCGGCCAACACAAGTAACCCTTATGTGCAGCAGGTCTTCTCGCAAGTCCAATGTACGACGGGCGGTGGCTACACCGGTGGTAACTACAACCCTAACCAACGGATCGGTACTGGTCAGCAAATGAACTTTGCTGTTGCGCCTAACGCTTCTTATGTCGGTATTACTGCTGAAGGTGATATTGCTGTTTTGACTGGCGACAATTCTGGTCGTGCTGTTTTGAGTCTCTACATCTGCCCACGTGCAACGGGCGGTCAAGGTTCTGCAAGCATGAACCAAAACCCAGCTTACGGTGTGACTTATCATGGGTGCCGTATGGATCAGATTACATCAGCAACAGTTTATATTCCGGGCCCAACAGGTCAGCCATTCACTTTGGCCTTCTTCCCGATCCATTTCAATCCGACCTTGCGCCGAACTCTCTGCCAATACTAAAAAAGAAAGGGCCCTTACGGGCCCTTTTTATTTTTCAAATAATCCCTAATTCCGTTGGCCACACCTAGAGCATAGCGCTCCATGAACTCTTCTTGCTGAATGGTTTTCAGCTCACTCATATTAGATACGAATCCTGCTTCCAGCAGAAGCCCTGGTCGCTTAGAGAGCGCCAGCACATAGAACAAACCCTTCTTCACGCCACGGTTCGTAATTCCTACCGGCTTCATATGGCTCTTGAGGCGGCCATGAACAGCGAGGGCCAGAGCACGTGACGCCTGCACCGTTTGCTGAATGGTGAGATCAATGAGGATTTGGTTCACCACGAGATCTTCACCCTTGAGCGTGATGTTCTCTTGCTTCTCTACTTTGCGAACGGCGGCGTCGTGGTTGTTATCGAGGTAGTAGGTTTCAAATCCATGGGCCTTCGCATCTGTGGAAGAATTGAAATGCACAGAAATAAAAAGATCCGCTTTTACTTTGTCGGCGATATCAGCGCGCTCTTGCAAGCTCACGGCGCGATCAAAACTGCGTGTAAGAAAAACAGTATGAGTTTTTTCCAAGTGATGCTTGATCTTGCCCGCGAGACGAAGACTGAGATCTTTTTCAAACACGCGACGGGATTTATCGAGCTTGCCGACGGCACCGGTTTCTTCACCGCCATGACCTGGATCAAGCAAGATCACATTGGCGTGAGCAGAGAGAGTCAATAATGAGAGAAGAAACCACAACCTCACCAAATGCGACTCACCTTGAGATCGGGGAAGTAGTGTTGCAAGATCGCCTGATAGCTGTAACCACGCTTCGCCAATTCAAGCGCGCCCAGCTGGCACAACCCTACTCCATGGCCAAAGCCTTCTCCGATGACTCGTAAACTGTTGCCAGTGTCTGATACGCGAAAGTGGTGTGATGGGAAAACTTCGCGGCCAGCGAGATTTCTCAACCAGCTTTTGCGAACCACATGCAGATCATTGCCGTGATAAAAGCGCAGCTCACTTTGTGATGGAGTATCGCCCACGAAGGTCAGTGCTTCCGGCTTTAGAGTGATGGCCTTGTCTTGATAGCGCTTCAGCGTGCGACTTAGGAGCGCCGTGAATTTCACGCGAGAGACCGTATCATCCCACTTCTTTTTGCCGTGCTTGTGGCAGAAAGGACAATCGACGCCACGATAGCCATCCACACTGCCGCTCCACACTTGATCAGGTCTCAGAGTATGACCACCGCATTTTGAGTGAAAGAAACCTTCCACCGGTCGTTTCGCTGAATCCGTGAGAACCATCCCTTCTGTCTCGCGGGCGGCTTGATCCGTGCGTGCCGTGGTGTCGTGAAAATGGCCTGAGACTTGGTTTTTCTCTGAGCTCTCGAGATGCCAAGGTCCGCCGCCAGGAGTGGGATGCATTTTGGAAAGGGCGTAGGATCGAGCGACAACCGCCTGTGCTTTCAGCGCCTCCAGTGGCCAGTCCGCGCGCATCTCTTTGGCGAGCAATGAACTGATGTAGGCATCCATGGGAATAAGATTCACGAGATCGCAGCCTTCGCGGGCCGCTTCAGGTCCCGCGACAAGTTGCAACTCTCCACGGAAACGTTTTTCTTCCCACCCCACCAGACCGGTGGGTGATGTGACAGAAGCAATAAGCAGCGGCTTATTTGGCAGTGTCACGCGGGCACCCACGCGACAATTAAAGTTCACCGTCTGGCGGCCATGGAATTCGCGGTAGAGTTTTTTAGCGGGAATGGTTTGTCGAAGATCAGTGCCGTGGACAACGACATCTTTGAGTGAACGGCCGATAAGTACTTTGACCTGCGGCAGTGCCGCAGTAACTGGCCCCGAAATGAGGGCAACTAAAAATAGACTTCCTGTCCAACGCACAAACCTGTCCTTAGGTTCTAAGCAGCTGGGTCTATTCTACCCACAAAGCTCAAGGACACTCAAGTCTGCGAGAGTACTTCTTACATGATGGGGTTAATCAGGCTTTGCCGAGGGCCTGCATGATCTTCTGCATATCGGCCCAGGTGGATTTTTTCATGTTGGTATTGCTAGCAATCACGCTGGGATGAAACAGCGGGGCCACTTGCGTACTCAAACTGGTGAGACGAGGAACGGGAAAGAACTTTCCATGCACAGAGGCCAAGCGCTCACGCTGACCCAAAATAGCCTGACAGGCCTGCGCCCCGAGGGGGACCACAAAACGCGGCGACCACCAGCTGATGTCTTCCAGCAATTCTTCGGGAGTCTTTTCACCGCTCTGATCTTTCAGCGCCATCAAGACGTACTCACCCTGAGTGAGCTTCATGGCCTGAACCATTTTTTGGAAGAGATCAGCGACGGGTGGAATAAATGAGAGGAGAAACTCAGGACGAATGGCTTCGATAGGTTGATCTAACACTGCTTCTTCGCGAAGAGCTTCACCGACAAACAAGACAAGAGGTGCTGATTTCCCCGTGGTGAGTGCATCCCAAGTGCGCGCCCCGAGACGTTCACGTTGCTGCTTTTCCCACGCCGTACGATCTGCGAAACGACGCTCGAGTGGAATCGCTGCAGGATCTTCGCGCTTCACGATTTCTCCACCCGCAAACTTCACCACGCCCTCTGGGCTTTCAGCAATTTTCTCTTCTGCGAAGCGAGTGAAGGACTCAAGTACTAAGGCGCGTTCTGTGAGCACCGGAGCGGCCACAGGAGTCGTATCCTCTTCGATTCCCATGCTTTCTAGCGTGAGATCACCCAAAAGGGCCTCGGCAAAGGTGGTAGGAGCAGGCTTTTTATCGAAGAGAGACATGGGGAGGTTTTACCTCCCCGGACACATTTTTCCCAGCTCCACGTGAGGGTGAATGAAGTTTTAGCCAGAGAAACGGTGCTCCGAAGAGGATGTAACGCCCCAAGGAGGCCCTGCATGTCAGATATCGACTTTAAATTTGAACACTTCGAAGAGTACTACGGTACGAGCGAAGACGTGAAACGCACTATTGATGAGTGCAAGGTTTGCGGCGCTAAGCTTCTTCTCTCTCATATGCCAGATTACAAAAATCTTCTGGTGCAAGAAACAGCACGCTGTATGGATTGCGGCTGCGGTAATCGTAAGGTGATCCACGTTTTGAACTAGTCTTCGTTTTCTGTCGCCTGACTTAAATGTCGGGCGATAGCTTTTCCTTGCACAGTCGTTAATCCCAACAATTTCGAAATCTCATTCACATTCATCGCGCGAAGTTCGTCTTTTGTGACGGTGAGGTTTTGCAACGCGAGTTGTTTGCCTTTCTCTCCAAGTCCCTCGACCTCATCAAGCCACGTCCCCATCACACGTTTACTTTCCGCTTTATGGTGCAACTTACGCGAGAAGCGGTGGGCCTCATCGCGCAGGCTCACAATCACCCGCAAAAGT
>JBEIPE010000369.1:0-2594 GCA_040377215.1 Halobacteriovoraceae bacterium | reverse complement strand
TCTGAATTATTGGGGTATGGCTCTCCTGCCATTGCACTGACGTTTGGCAATTTCGATGGCGTCCATCTCGGTCATCAGAAACTTTTGAAAGAGCTAAAGAAGAAAGCAGCTGCCCAGAACCAAGCCTTGGCGGTGATTACATTTACTCCCCATCCTCGTAAAATTCTTCAGTCCCATGCTGAACGTTTTCTCATCGGCAGCTATTTGCAACGGCGGAAGTGGTTGGCAGAAGCAGGGGTAGATCATTTAATTGAGATTCCATTTACGCGCGACTTTAGCACGCAAGGTGCGGCGACATTTTTAGATAAACATGTCTTGCTCTATCCCAATATAAAAACAATTTTCCTCGGATGGGATTTTGCTTTTGGTAGTAACAAAGAAGGCGACGCCGACTTTGTTAAAACCCATTGTGCTGGCCGAGGGATTAATGTTGAGGTTTGTCCGGCCTATCCGGTTCAAGATCTGAAGGTCTCATCATCAGCCGTTCGCGAGAGTCTCCAGAAGGGTGACATGGAGCTTACTCGCAAGCTATTAGGCCGCCAGTTCTCTCTGGAGGGAATTGTTGTTAAAGGCGAAGGACGAGGTAGAAAGATTGGAATCCCGACAGCGAATCTGCAATTGGATCCAGACATCATTGTTCCTCTTCGTGGTGTCTATGTCTCAGAGACAGCATGTCGTGGCATGGTTTATCGCTCAGTAACGAATGTAGGCCATAATCCAACATTCGAAGCTGATAAAGCCCTCACTGTTGAAACTCATCTCATCGACTATAATGGCGATCTTTATGGTGAAAATCTAGAAGTGAAGTTTCTCTCGCGTCTGCGCGATGAAAAACGTTTTCCGACCGTAAACGATCTGATCACCCAACTTCATCTGGATATTGATAAAGGGAGAGGTTTCATCATTGATTAAATTGGCGTTGATTGGGAAAGGGATAGCCCACTCGTTATCACCAAAACTCTACAAAGAGTTTTTGGGGCCAACTATTCAATATGATCTTCTTGATATCGCTTCTGAGAGCGCATTGCCTTCAGTGGGTGAACTGCGCTCGCGTGGCTATCAGGGAATTAATATTACCACTCCTTGGAAAGAGCATTATGCGTCCTATGCGATCACCTCTGCTCAAGCGTGGGGTGCCGTAAATTGTTTAAAGATATCTTCTAACGAAGTTTTGGCGACAAACACGGATGCTTCAGCTCTTTCGGTTTTAATGCCACAGCTCCAACAAAAGACGAAAAGCCAATGTTGGGTAATCCTGGGCGATGGGGTCATGGCCCGTATGGCCTGTAAAATTTTGCGAGATTTGGGCCTTAGCCATTCAAATTATTCTCGAAGAAAGGGTGACGATCTCACTCAGATAAATCTTCCCCAACTCCACTCTCATGCAGGAACTAAAATAGTCATCAATGCCTGTTCTCGCAGTTTCAATTTCACAGGAAAGCTCGATGGGACGTGGGTTTTTTGGGATTTTAACTACGCACATGAGTATCACTCCAAGGCCCTTCCGATGGTGTGTGGCGAGTACGTTGATGGACTGAGTCTGCTTGAAACCCAAGCACGGCACGCGGTTAAATTCTGGGAATTACAAGATAAGGATTCAACTTCGGGTACTTAGCATCCGAAAGGTAAGTATAGGTCATTAGGGTTTTAAGGGCGTCACCATGATCCGCAAGGAATTCATCGACGTTGTCACCAACACAGGGATGGCAACGCTCAAAGAACTACGTCGTCTTTCCATGGGGAAGGATGATGAAGTGTCGGAGTTTGAACTCCTGCGAATGCCTTATTTCGATGAGAACAAGTTTGCGAAAATTGTCTCCGAAAAATATTCAATGACCTTCATTGATTTGCGAAACGCGAAGGTCCCGCCAGAAACACTCTCAAGTCTTAAAAAACGCTTAGTCGTAAAGTATCGCGCTATACCGATTCAAAAGACGGCCGGAAAAGTAACTTTGGCGACTTTTGATCCGACAGTTCCAGCTGAAGCGGCTAAAGAGCTCGCTGATCATTTCAAAAAGCAAGTTGAGTTCATCCTTACAAATCTTTCTTCTTGGAGAAAGCTTTTCTCTGGTATTAAAGACTCAGTTGATGACTTGATCGGTAACATCGTCGAGGTGACTGGTTCATCCGGCAGTGAAGAAACTGTTCGCGCTGAAGATATCGGTGATGACGTTGTGACTTTTGTGAATAGGATGCTCGCAGAAGCCTTTGTGAAGAAGGCCTCTGATATTCACGTTGAGCCCTATGAAAAGAACTTTCGCATTCGATTCCGAATTGACGGTTCTTTGGTAGAGGCTGCATCGCCACCGAAGAGTATGATGGCCTCCATCGTTTCACGCCTCAAAATTATGTCTCAGATGGATATCTCGGAGAAAAGAAAGCCACAAGACGGCCGGATTAAGCTTTTGATTGGCGGTAAGCCTATTGATTACCGTGTATCCTCTCTTCCCACATTGTTTGGTGAGAAGATGGTTATGCGATTGCTTGATTCATCCAACCTCCAGTTGGATATGACAAAACTTGGGTTTGAGCAAAAGCAGATTGATGTTTTCAAAGAAGGGATCTATCGCCCTTACGGGATGTGCCTTGTTACT
>JBEIPE010000138.1:0-7528 GCA_040377215.1 Halobacteriovoraceae bacterium | reverse complement strand
GTTCCGACGGAGTTGCGTGACACGGATTGGTTCCGCGTCAAAGGAAATGCTGCTTTTAGTGTAAAACTCGCTGAATAACGCACTGATTCTTCGCTATGATTCCTCCTCTCGGAGGAATCATGGAATACAAGCATCTCGAACTCGAGCCTAAGTGGCAGCAGTACTGGGCCGATAACAAAACTTTCAAAACAGTTTTAGATAAGTCGAAACCTAAGTACTACGTACTCGACATGTTCCCCTATCCATCTGGTGCTGGTCTTCACGTGGGTCACCCTGAGGGTTACACCGCTACTGATATCATGGCCCGCTACAAGCGCATGAAAGGCTTCAACGTTCTTCACCCGATGGGTTGGGATTCGTTCGGATTGCCGGCAGAAAACTACGCCATCAAAACTGGTATCCATCCGGACATAGTAACTCAGCAAAATATCAAAACCTTCAAGCGCCAATTGTCGTCACTTGGTTTCAGCTACGATTGGGATCGCGAGATCGCCACATCCAATGTTGATTACTACAAGTGGACTCAGTGGATCTTCGTGCAGCTCTACAACAAGGGCCTCGCTTACGAATCCCACATGATGGTGAACTGGTGCCCAGAACTCAAAACCGTTTTGGCGAACGAAGAAGTCATCAACGGTAAATCAGAAGTGGGCGGCCACCCGGTGATCCGCAAACCGATGAAGCAGTGGATGCTTAAGATCACGGAATACGCAGATCGTTTATTGAATGATCTCGAAGGTCTTGATTGGCCGGAGTCGATCAAAGAGCAGCAGCGTGTGTGGATTGGGAAATCTGAAGGCGCGACGGTGAAGTTCGCAGTCGATGGCGCCAAAGAATTCATCGAAGTCTTCACCACTCGTCCTGATACACTTTTTGGCGCGACCTATATGGTGCTCGCTCCGGAACACAAACTCGTGGATGTCATCTCAACAGCAGAGAACAAAGACAAGATTGAAACCTACCGCACGGCCTGTGCGGCGAAATCTGATCTTGAGCGCACCGAGCTCAACAAAGATAAGTCCGGTGTCTTCACCGGCGCCTATGCCATCAATCCTGCCAACGGTCAGAAGATCCCTGTGTGGATCGCTGACTACGTCCTCACGACTTACGGAACCGGCGCGATCATGTCAGTGCCGGGCCATGACGAGCGTGACTGGGAATTCGCCAAACGCTTCAACCTTCCTATCGTCGAAGTACTCAAGGGCGGCAACGTCGATGAAGCGGCTTTCACCGGTGACGGCGAACACGTGAATTCCGGTTTCTTGGATGGCAGCAACAAAGCTGACGGCATCAAAAAAATGATCGTGTGGCTCGAGGAGAAAAAGCTCGGCACAAAAAAAATCAACTACAAGCTGCGTGACTGGCTCTTCTCCCGTCAGCGCTACTGGGGCGAGCCGTTCCCTATTTTGAAATACGAAGACGGCACCGTTCGTTGTCTTGATGCCGATGAACTTCCAGTGACGCTTCCACAAGTCGAGCGCTACGAACCTGCGGGTACTGGTGAGTCACCTCTCGCGACCATTCCTGAATGGGTGAATGTGATTTGTCCAAAAACGGGCAAGCCAGCGAAACGCGAAACCAACACCATGCCTCAGTGGGCCGGCTCATGCTGGTACTACTTACGTTTCATTGATCCAAGAAACGACAAAGGCGGCTGGGACAAAGACCTCGAGAAATTCTGGATGCCGGTGGACTTATACGTCGGTGGTGCTGAACACGCCGTCTTGCATTTGCTCTACGCACGCTTCTGGCACAAGGTGCTGTTCGATCTTGGCTTTGTCTCTACCCTTGAGCCGTTCAAAAAGCTCGTCAACCAAGGTTTGATCCTCGGTGAAGACGGCGAAAAAATGTCGAAGTCGCGCGGTAACGTGGTGAACCCAGACTCGATCGTGCAAGAGTGCGGCGCGGATACCTTGCGCCTGTATGAGATGTTCATGGGCCCACTTGAAAAAGTGAAACCATGGAACCAAAACGGCGTGAAGGGCGTGCATAACTTCTTGTCACGGGCGCTGCGTATTTTTGGCGACACAACTATTCAGCACAACGAAGCCGAGAATCCGGAGCTCTTGAAAGAGCTCCACAAGACCATCAAAAAAGTCGGCGACGACATTGAAGGCATGAAATTCAATACTGCCATTTCGCAAATGATGATCTTGGTGAATACGGCCATGAAAGTTGGCAAAGTCAGCAAAAAGTCTGCCGAGACCTTTGCTTTGATCCTGTCGCCGTTTGCTCCTCACTTGGGTGAAGAAATGTGGGCACTGACTGGTCACACAAAATCACTAGCTTTTGAAACCTGGCCTTCTTACGACTCAGCGCTGGCCAAAGATGACACCATCACCATGGCGGTGCAAATTAATGGCAAAACCCGTGCTACGCTGGATGTGCCGGCCGACATCACCAAAGAGGCTTTCTTTGAGTTGGCGAAAGCGGATACTAACGTGGCGAAATGGTTAACCGGCCCCATTGTTAAAGAGGTCTTTGTTCCTGGTAAAATTTGCAACTTTATCGTCAAAGCGTAAGAGATAGGAGATCACTTGTTTATGTTAGATTGCCTCGCTTTTATCGCCCTCGCTGAGCTGCAGCCAAGCTTTACGCAGCTGCCGCGTGGTATGGCGCGCATGGAAACAGGGCATATCGCCGAGCAAGCAGTGAGAGATGTGCGCGTCTTCTTGAAAGAGCAAGACGGCGCCAATTTCTATTGGGTGGAATCTGCGCACGGCCCTCTTCGCCGTTACGTCGACAAGGTTCCGAAACTTTCTCGCTCGCAAGAATTCTGTGACATCATGGATGTGCAATTTACCCAAACCAGCACTCATACCTGGGAGCTGGCGGGCACCATGCAAGGCCTTCCGACTCAAGGACTGGTTGATCTCTCTCGCAGCTTTTTCCACAACCATGTTTGGGTGAATGTTGAATCTCTTCTACGTCTAGAGGTCTTCCCACTTCCTAATATCCGTATTGAAGCTCTCGACCTCTCTTCTATCAGTCTCTGCCAGGCTTCTGAATGCAGTGGTGAGGAAAACTACTCTCACCTGAAGCAGTAAAACCGTGAAGTCGCTTATCCAAGAGACACGCAACGAGGTCTTAGCGCGCAGTCTGGCGCCTACGGTCAGCTTTGCCATTCTCGCCTCCATCGTTTTCTTTTCCGGGCTGACTGATGCCAATGTCCTCACCTATATTCGTGCGGCCTGTGCCCTGATCGTGGCGGCCAACATCTGGCGTGGCGCACTTTATGTGCAATGGAAGCGGGCGCAGAACGTATCTTCATCGCTTTGGACACAATTCAGATTCGCCAATTTTTTTAATTCCCTTTCGTGGGGTATTGCTCTGGCCTTCGTGATTCAACAAAACGAAGCCTCACCACTGAACATCACGCTCGTTATTGTGATTGCTGTCGGAATCACCAACGCCTCGATTCTTACTCTCGGCAACGATTTCAGACTCCATGCGACCTTCGTACTTCTGAGCACCGTTCCGCTCACGACCGTCTTTTTTCAGCGCTACGCTAAATCACAAGAGCCGGTTGATCTTTCTATCGCCTTTATGTTGCTACTCTCGATGGGCTATGTGCTGTCACAGGGGCGCACTCATCGACGTCGTTTTGCGGAGAAGCTGGCCGCTGATAATGCCTTGCTGGCCAGCCAAAAAGACCTGCTCGAACAAACAGCTATGACTGAACATGCGAATCGACTGGCTTCACTCGGTGAAATGGCGGCAGGCTTCGCTCATGAAATTAATAACCCCCTGGCGGTGATCACCGGTAACGTTGAACTCCTGCATGCCCATATCGAGAAGAACAACCTCGATCCGAGTCTTTTTAAGTATGCCACTCGAGCCATCACTGCTTCCCAACGAATTAGTCGTATTGTGAAAAGCTTGCGAACCCTCTCCCATCGCTCTATCGAAGAAATTCGCACCAAACACGAGATCACTGCCATCATCAAAGACACCTTGGAATTCTACTCTGAAAGACTGGCCACTCACGAGATTGAGCTGCGCACTGTTTTGTTAGATCAGGTGATTTTTTGTGACCCGATTCAAGTCGAGCAAGTCCTGATTAATCTCATGAATAATGCCCGCGATGCCGTGCTTAGTTTACCTAAGGACCAACGCTGGATTGAGTTGCGAGTCAGCAAGCAAAACGACATGGTGGTGGTGGCCGTCAGCAACGGTGGGCCGGCGATTGATCTCACCCTGGCGAATCGTATCTTCACGCCCTTTTTTACCACCAAGCCTGTGGGCCAAGGCATGGGCCTGGGTCTCGCCATTTCACGGACCATCGCTCTGAGGCACAAAGGCGATCTGCAAATGCAAATCGCCAACGGGCACACCTGCTTCCGCTTGTTACTTCCTATGGAAAATCAATCGTAGTTTCCCAACCGTAGTGATCAGACAGATGGGTCTGTTCACCACCACGAGTGGTGATGGTGTCATGGAGTGTGAGCGCGCCGTCGCGAGCTGTGAGCTGTTTTGAAACGTAGATATGATCGATCTTACCGTTGCTGTGATCTTTGAATGTATTGCTCGCGCAACTGGTGTTAACGGCCGGATCAAATGGCGCCTGTTTAAAATCAGGGAAGCGAGTGGCGAACTCTCGCCAAGAAAGATCATCGCTCACAGGATTGGGGCCGAAGTTAAAATCGCCACCAAAAACCAGCGGCTCTCCCTTGGTTTTTTCGAGCAAGAACTTACTCGCTTGTTTGAGCTGCGATAAGCGAACATTTTGATAAGAAGCGCAGTCACTGAAATCACTGGTGCTGCAGTAGTTCGCCACTAGGTGCGTATTAGCGACCCACAAGCCGCGGCCATCCGGTAAGCGAGCCTTGGCGAGGTACACTGATTTACGAACCAGCCCTTCCCCATGCTTGAAGATGGCCTTCAACCCACTTGGACGCACCAGAACTTTGCGCTGTTGATTCTCCAACGGAAACTTCGACAAGATCATGAGCCCTGAGCCGAGATTTCCTTCGCGATCTTTCGACCCCGTCGCTCGCAAATTCATGATGTAGGGGTAACCACAACGACTGAGGCGGGTGCGATGATTCTTCGTCCAAAGTTCTTGCAACAAAACGATATCCCAAGGGCCGGCCTTGAGACGATCACACAGCACATCCATTCTTTCTTGAGTAAAGCGGCCTTCAGAGAAATCGGGCTTCGCATAGACATTGTAGGTCAACACACGAACAGTCGTGACAGCATTGGCCGCAGAAGCCACGAGGCTGGTCATAAGTAAGAACCCAAAAAGCATGGAGAATTTTTAGCAGATGCTAAAGCACTTGGAATAGATAATTCAGAACCGTAAGGCCAAGACCGGCGACGACAGGAATTGTTAGATTATCGTCGATGTTAAAAGCCGACATCATCTCACCCAATGCGCCTACCACACCGCCCAAAATGGCAAACCACAACAGCGATGATCCGCCAGCACCGTAACTGATGCCGTAAAAAAGAGTTAATAAGTAGCAAGTGAAGAAGCAGGCGATCGCCCCCTGCAACGACTTGTTAGGCATGATCTTGTCTTTGCCGTAGAGAATGCCAAAGAAGGATGAAATAGGATCTGAATACACCAAGAACATCACCGCCAAGAGAGCGATGCGCGGTTCAAAAACCAACAAGGCAATGGAAACACCCAGGGCATAGAATGGAAACCCGGTGAAGCCGTTACGTTCTGAAGCACGCATGAAGGGGCCCATCATTCCGATGACGATGGCATTAAGTTTTTCGCTGCGAGCGCGAATGATATCAACACTGAAGCCGCCAATGGCCACGGCCAAGATCGCCCAGCCCCACAAGTTGGCGTGCTCACCCGTCTGATAATAGACGAAAAGGCAGAGTGAGCCGCTGCCCATGTGCCAGAGCTTGCGCAAAATATGCAAATCGTTGCGCTTAGCGAGCACACGGTTGAGAGGATTGTTAGCGAGGGCCGTACGTACTGACACGAAAGTCCTTGGAAGCTAAATAAATAATACCCAAGTTTATCGAAATCTTACAAAGCCTCACTTTAAAGACTTTCGGGCGGCCCGTCCACCCCCCATGCAGCTTTTTCATAAACCCCTGCATTTTCTTAGTATTACGTCCTTTCTGAACCACGAAATCCCTCGCTATAATGCTAGCAACAAGGATGTGATTTTATGGCGATAGGCCAGGGCGATGCCGGCATGGGTGCTGGTTTTTTGGGCCCGCAATCCAATAAAAAGATTTGGGCCATTGGTGGCGGTAAAGGCGGCGTGGGCAAGAGTCTCGTGACGGCCAACATTTCTATTTGCCTCGCCTTAATGGGTTATAAAGTTGTCGCCGTGGATCTCGATCTCGGTGGCGCGAACTTGCACACATGTCTTGGACTTCCCATTCCAGAACTCACTCTCTCTGATTACGTTTCAAAAAAAGTGACACGTTTCGAAGATCTTCTCGTGAAGACGCCGATTCCTAATTTGATGATTGTCTCAGGTGCACAAGATGAAATTGGTATCGCCAATCTCAAGCACATGCACAAAAACAAAATCATCTCGAAGCTGCACTCTATCGATGCGGATTTCATTCTCTTCGACTTAGGTGCGGGCACATCTTTCAACACGGTCGATTTCTTTATCACTGCTGATAAAGGTATTTTGGTTTCCTTGCCTGAGCCGACGTCTATCGAGAACACCTACCGCTTCATCAAGACGGTTTACTATCGCCGCTTGAAGATGTTGGAAGGCTTCTTGGACATCGAACCACTCATCAATCAGGCCATGAACGCAAAACTTTCTTCACCGAACAGCTCTCCGACGGACATGGTGAAAAAAGTGATCGAGATCAATCCGCAGATGGGAATGCGTTTGCGCCAAGAGATTGCGCGCTTCCAGCCGTCTCTCATCTTGAACCAAGTGCGCAGCCAAGCTGATATTGATATCGGTTTCTCTATTCAGAGTGTGTGCCGTCGCTATTTCGGGATTGAGATGGACTACGTCGGCTACCTCGATCACGATGCCACCGTTTGGCAGTCTGTAAAAAAACGCAAACCACTCCTCATGGAGTTTCCGAATTCGAAGCTGGTTCACCACTTCGATCGCATCGTCCACCGTCTACTCGGCGTCGCTTAAAAGGAATTGAGCATGGATACGGAAAAGAAAAACTATTACGAAGTTCTCGAGATTGCCATGGGGGCCACCCCCCAAGAAATCGAGCGCGCCTACACCCGAGCACGCAATGCCTACTCAGGTGACTCGGTCGCCTTGTACTCATTGATGTCGCAGGCAGAATGCCAGGCCATCGTGGATCAAATCGAAGAGGCCTACTCAATTCTTGGTTTCCCAGAGAAACGTCGCGAGTACGATCGTGTGCGCGGGTTCAACCACGCTCCTCGCAACCCCTTCGAAGATTCAGTCGCTACTCCTCATGTGATGGAGCGCCCAGCACCTGCTCCTGTTCGTAACGATGACTTCAAAGACAAACAATTGCCGGCGCAAGAAGCGCGTCCGAACTTCCAATACGAAGACTACGGCTCGAACCTCCAGGAGGCGAAAGTCTCTAAGGTGCAGGCGCT
>JBEIPE010000377.1:0-2460 GCA_040377215.1 Halobacteriovoraceae bacterium | reverse complement strand
TCCGCACGGCGCTTTCGATGCTGGGTATTTTGATTGGTGTGGCTTCGGTCGTCGCGATGCTTGCGATTGGTCGAGGCGCGCAGGAATCCATCGAGGCCCAACTTTCCTCGCTGGGTTCTAACATGCTCGTGCTGCGCACTGGGAATATCCGTCGTGGTGGTGTGGCCCAGGCGGAAAGTGCTTCGCGCATGGAATACCAAGACGCCAAAATGCTCATGGAGAATCTCCCGGCGATTAAAGAGGCCGTACCTACTGTGAATGGCCAAGTCACAGTGAGCTTTCTGAATAAGAACCGCAGCACGCAAGTCATCGGGACGACGCCCGGTTATCAAGAGCTACGCAATGCAAGGCCAACGCTGGGTCGCTTTTTTACAGAGACAGAAGACCAAGGCCGGGCGCGCGTGACAGTTATTGGCACCACTGTGGTGAAAGATCTCTTCGGGGATAAGAATCCCATCGGAGAATCACTCAAGGTAAATAAGGTCAACTTCCTGATCATCGGTGTACTGCCGTCCAAGAGCGGCGGCTGGCGTGATGAGAACGATGTGGTCATTGTACCTTTGCAAACAGGCATGAAGCGACTCCTGGGGAAAACCAGCGTGGACTCCATCAATATACAAGTTCGCAGCGCGGAAGCACTCACTCGCACAGAAGATGATGTGCTAGAGATGATGTTCAAAGAAAAGAAAGTTCCGTTCTCCCAGCGCGAAGACACCTTTGAAATTCAAAACATGGCCGATATCCAAGAAGCACTCTCCTCGACCAGCAAAACGATGTCTGTGTTGCTCGCTTCCATCGCCACCATCTCTTTGCTCGTGGGCGGTATTGGCATCATGAACATCATGCTCGTCTCCATCACTGAGCGCACCAAAGAGATCGGTTTGCGTAAGGCGGTGGGTGCACGCCCCATCGATATCCTCTGGCAGTTCTTAGCGGAGTCTGTGGTGGTGAGTGTGGTCGGCGGCACCATTGGGATTTTGATTGGCGTCTCAGTCAGTGTCTTGCTCGCCTCAGTCGCCGGATGGCCCACATCCGTTACATGGGATGCCATTGCGCTGGCCTTTGGATTCTCAGTCTTAGTGGGGATTGTGTTTGGAGTGTATCCGGCGCGCAAGGCTTCGTTGCTGTCACCACTCGAAGCTCTTCGTTATGAGTGAGTCCAGTCGGAGCGTTTAAGAGCGTAACGAACCGCACTTTTATTGTCGGCCGGGAATTCATGGTAATCAAATCGTTCGATGAATTTCAAACCAACTTTCTTCATGACGGACTGTGAGCCGATGTTAGCTTCCATCGCCACCGCAAAAATCTCGTCGACTTTATAAACACCAAATCCTAATTCAAGAAAAGCCTGACTGCCTTCTGAGCCAAAACCTTGGCGCCAAAACGCTTTTTTGAGACGGTAGCCGAGTTCAATAGAGTTCGTGTTATCCGGCGTCGCTTTGTCCGGGCGAAACAAAAACCAACCGATGAATTTCCCAGTGCTTTTCTCGTGGGCGATCCAAATCCCAAAGCGACCATTGTGCTTGGCCTGGGTGGCCAGCACGCGCTCAACGGCAGCGGCCACTTGCTCATCCGTCGAAGGGATTCCGTTCGTGAGATAAGTCATCACTTCCGGATCACTATCAAGGTCTTTAAGGAGAGGGCCATCCTGCGCCGTCAAAGGACGCAAGGTCATGCGCTTTGTTTCCACGACTACCTATTGATACTAGCGAAAGTGATCAGGATCATCGCAATCGCCATGGCGAGAGTGATCCATTTCACAAAGCTATTACCCTTGGCATTTGTTTTTGCAGACGCTTCACCTTCCGCCGGTGGCGCAAAATATTCCAGCGGCATATCCACCATGTGCGGATAAATGCGGTAGCGCTCAAGCTCTGGGTAGTGTTCAGGTGCGATGGTGGCCAGGGCCTCGTCGGGAATATCGACTCGCAGGATAGAAGCATCACCGCGCTGACGAGTGCGCTCAGCCGCTTGCCCGTCATCCATAAGTACCTCGTAAGGCACTTGGATTTTATCCAGGAGATGGAGGAGTGTATCGAGTTCTGTTTTGGTATATCCGGTGTAAAGCATCCTAAAACGTTAGCATAACTCTGTGAGATGTCGCGAAGCATATATTTATGCAATCTAGATAAATCATGGTGTCATATTAACATGAAATCATCCCACATCCGCACCGAGCTGATCGCAGGCTTCACTACATTCCTGACGATGAGTTATATCATCTTCGTGAATCCCTCTATCCTGGCCACACCAGGAACTGGCATGAGTTTTAGTGGTGTCATGACGGCCACGGTGCTCATCAGTGCGACCATGACTTTATTGATGGGACTTTGCGCACGACTTCCCTTCGCCATTGCTCCGGGCATGGGACTGAATGCCTTTTTCACTTTCACTCTGGTACTCGGTGAAGGCATTCCCTGGCAGACGGCCCTCGGCATGGTTTTTTGGTCGGGCATCATC
>JBEIPE010000329.1:0-3064 GCA_040377215.1 Halobacteriovoraceae bacterium | reverse complement strand
GTAGGTCAGGCCGACGTGATGAGAATAGTGCTCCACTAAATTGGCGATGTAGACGGATTCCGTTTTCATGTAGTCGGGATAAATGACCTTAACGAAATCGTTTTCGATGGTTTCCCAGCTAACTTCGGATGAACTTTGATCAAGGCTCAGGCGCTCGAGGATTTGTGCTGAAGCCTGGTGTGAAAATGCGAAGAAGCAGACGAATAGCAACGCTCTCATGAGACCTCCAAAAATAAAGGAACATGTTCACATGTTCCTTTATTAGGAGTCATATCATTTTTGCGCAGCTGCGCTGCGGCGTTGTGATGACCGACTACAGTATGCGGGCTTCGACACGACGGTTACGGTATTTGCCCTCGGTACCTTCATGGGGAGAGACTTTATCCGTCTCGCCGATGCCAGCCGCACTCACTGTGTCAGGAGCGATATCGTAGTCCTCGATGAGCATTTTACGAATGGCTTCAGCACGACGCTTTGAAAGATCTTGGTTGAAAGCTGCCTCACCGGTTTCATCGGCATAGCCTTTGATCTCGATGCGAGTTTCAGGATTCTTCTTCAGGAACTGCGCCAAGCGCTGAACCTGATCACGATACTGCTGATGAATGACAGTACTTTCGGTGGCGAAGTTCACATCAATGTCGAGCTCCTTAGGCGTACTCGCCATCGCGCTCAAACTCAAACTAGCAACAACAAGCAATGCAAAAAATTTCATATCAAGTCCTTTTGTTAGTGGGCCAAGACCCTGGTAAGTAAGACTTTCGCTCATGTTGCTCAATTTGAGCTTAAGGCTCTGTGATCTTTAGATGTAGAAATCTACACATGTCACAAAGCTGCTCGCAGAAACGTAAACAGTAAAATGGAGGCCTGATGCGACTTAAGTTTTTGGCGCTAACTCTTGTGGCATTTACGACGGGTGTACACGCGTGGGAAGCCACAGGAAGAGGAGCATTAATCGAGCTTTATACCTCAGAAGGTTGCTCTTCCTGTCCCCCGGCCGATAATTGGTTGAGTAGTCTGCGTTCCCATAAAAACTTATGGACCGAAGTTGTACCAGTGGCTTTTCACGTCGACTACTGGGATGGGCTCGGCTGGCCGGATAAATTCGCCTCGGGAGACTACACCCGACGTCAAAGAAGCTATGCCAATCTTTGGAAGACCACGACTATTTTTACTCCTGCCATCATCATGCAAGGTGAAAACACGGGTGCGCGGCAAGACTTCCCTAAAATCTCAGCAACATTAAGTGCGACATGGAGTAACAATAAACTCGTGCTTAGTGGTGCTGAGCAATCGGAAGCCACTGTCCATGTGGCATGGCTGGCGATGGATGTGTTGTCGGATGTTAAGCGAGGGGAGAATGCCGGCCGCAAGCTGCAGCATGATTTTATTGTTTTAAGGCACGAGGTTTTGGGTGCCTACAAGGCGGGAGAGTCTATTTCACTAAATAAACCAACTGGTCGAGCTGCGCCGGTCAAAGCGCTCGCCATCTGGCTTGAGGTGAAAGGCCGTCCAGTTATTGCGATCGGTGGGCCGCTGTCAGCTAAAGATTAAATCTAAAATCTTTGCTAGACTGGATGAATGAAGATTTGGATCGACGCGGACGCCTGTCCCAAAGTTATTAAAGAAGTGATCTACAAGGCGGCCACACGCCTTCAGTTGCAGGTGTGTCTGGTGGCGAACTCTTCTATGTTCATTCCTCCTGGCCCCCTTTTCAGTCTCGTACGAGTAGAGAAAGGCGCTGATGTGGCCGATCAATATATTGTGGAGCACGTTGAAGAAAATGATGTGGTGATCACCGCGGATATTCCCTTAGCAGATTTGGTGGTGCAGAAAAAAGGCATCGCGATAAATGTGCGTGGAGAGCTTTACACAGAAGAAAATATTCGTGAACGTTTGTCAGTGCGAGATTTTATGAAAGAGTTGCGTGATAGTGGACTGGATACAGGTGGACCCGCGAGCTTTGGGCCCAAAGACAAAGAAAACTTCACCAACTCACTCAATCGTATTCTGACTAAGCTGGTGAAGTGAGTTGTGCTTATCTTTTTTTTCCGAATGTCTTGAGCAGCGCCAAAACAATCATAGCTCCGATGACGGCACCAAGAAAGCCGATAGGCTCGCCGACTTGGTAAATTCCAAAGGCTTGACCTAGGTACGAGCCCACAAAAGCACCTACGATTCCGACAATAGTTGTGCCGATAAAGCCGAGAGCATCATCTCCTGGCTTTATGAAGCGTGCGACGAGACCAACAATAAATCCGATGATGATTGTACCGATTATTCCCATTTATAGGCTCCCATTTGTGTGCTTTAAAAATTCAGCTAAGCTATTTTGATACGTCGCTCTGGATTCATTATCAACTAAGCCTAAGGCTCTTTGAGCACTCGTGTGTGCGAAAGACTTTTTCCCTGCGGCCCACTGAGCAAAAGCTAAATTATGCCACGCCACCGCTGAACGCGGATGGTGAAGGACGGCCTTATTGAGAGCGCTCATCGCTAGTGGGTATTGAGCTTCGGCATAGGCGATGTTTCCTAGACCAATCAGCGCTGACAAACTTTGCGGCCAACGGGTGAGCATCTTTTCATAGCTCATTTGGGCCTCGCGATACTTTCCTAGTTGTTCAAGCAGCGCCCCACCTTGGGCATGGTCAAGTTCACTGCCAGAAGCTGAAAGTTGATCTGGTGGTAAAATAAGCAATCCCCAGTAACCACCCAGCTTCCAGCTGCGTTCAAAGAAGCGCATATCGGTCTTCGCGAATTTCTTATCGCCTGTGTGGAGATAGATATCTGGACCACTTAAGTCATGGCCACTGACTACAGCGTAATGCCATTGCGGCCACCAGCTGAATCCCAGATTTTGGAACACAATGACAGCATGGCCAGCCGTGCTCTCTTTAATGAGGGCCTCCATGGAGTGGATCGGAATCGTGATCATGCCTTGATGTCGGGCGGTAGAGAGCATGTCGGCCTGAAATGTTCCTTGCGCTTTCTCGGTAAAACTTTGAGAAGTGATCTCTGCCAGTGAGACATCTTTGCCGGCATGGCGAAAGACCATGGCGAGTGTGGC
>JBEIPE010000445.1:0-1786 GCA_040377215.1 Halobacteriovoraceae bacterium | reverse complement strand
GCGCAAGCTGTCTTGGATATGCGTCTTCAACGCCTCACTGGTCTTGAGCGCGATAAGATCGTTGCTGATTACCAAGCCGTGATGAAAGAAATTGCTCGTCTTGAAGAAATCCTCGGAAGCGAAACTTTGATTGCTGGCATTATCCGTGAAGAATTCGTTTCAATCCGTGAACTTTACGGAGATGAACGTAAGACAGAGATCGTTGCACAAGCCGATGAATTCCAAATGGAAGACCTCATCGCCAATGAAGAAGTGATTGTGACCATTACGCACAAGGGTTACCTAAAGCGTATGGAAATTAACACTTACCGCTCACAAAAACGTGGCGGCAAAGGCGTGAAGGGTGCTGATCTTGAAGAAGATTTCTACACTAACTTCTTCACGGCTGAGACCCATGACACGCTCATGATTTTCACCGATAAAGGTACAGTCTTCACATTGAAGGTTTACCAAATCCCTGAAGGCCTGCGTACGACGAAAGGTCGTAACGTGGTGAACCTCTTGAACATCCCAGTGGGAGAAAAAGTTCAGCAGATCATCACGGTTCCAAAAGAGCGTGAAGGCAAGTTCCTTATTATTTCTACTGAGCACGGTATCGTTAAACGCTCTGAACTCACTGAGTACAACAACGTGAAAGCGAGCGGGATCAAGGCGATTAAGGTTGTTGATGGCGACGCAGTCAATGCAGTACGTATCACCGACGGTAAGAAAGACGTCCTCCTTTGCTCTGACGGCGGTAAAACTATTCGTTTCCAAGAAGATGACGCTCGCGCCATGGGCCGCGTTTCTCAAGGTGTGAAAGGTATGGCACTTGAAGAGGGTGAGAAAGTCATCGGTATGGAAATTCTCGAGCCAGGAACTGAAATCCTTACGGTGACAGAACGTGGTTACGGTAAGCGCTCAGAAGAATCTGAGTACCGTTCGCAGTCTCGTGGTGGCAAAGGTATTCTCGCCATGAAGCTCACAGAGAAGACCGGCAATATCGTTTCAATTAAACCTGTGACCGCGAGCGATGACCTCATGATCATCACGGATAAGGGTCAAGTTATTCGCACGAAAATTTCAGGCATCTCGTTGCTCGGACGTAACACTCAAGGTGTGCGCTTGATCAATGTGAAAGCAGACGAGAAAGTGGTCGCCGTTGAGAAGATCATCGATCCAGATGAGGCCCCAGAAGGCGGAGATGAGACGCCTGAATTACAGTAAATTTTTGCGGGCCCCGCTTTTAGCGGGGCTCCTTTTTTCAACCAGCTGTGATTTTACCTCGGGGCTCAACCGCGAGATTCTGACTGCTCAAGACTATGTTGAGCGGCAGGAATATGAAAAAGCTGCTGAAGCCTACGAGCGCTTGCTACGCCAGAATCCAGTTAAGACCATTCAAACGAAAATTCATTATCAGTTGGCCGAGATTTATTATCTTTACCTCAACCAACAAACCCGCGCCCTCTCCCACTATAAATACATCGTTGATAATGACGAGGATCCGCAGAACCAAGTGAGATCACTTGATAAAATTGCAGATATCAATTTCTCCTTCGCCAAAAACTATCGTGAAGCGATTCGTGCCTATCAAATCTTGCTGGATTTTCGTCCTTTGCTGCAAAATGCAGACTTCTACGATTTCCGTGTAGCCGAATCTTTGTTCGAAGATGGTCAGCTTGATAAAGCAGAACTGCGTTTTGCGCGCCTGACGCTCGATACAAACCACGCACACCACATTGAAAGTTTTTATTACCAAGGTCTCGTGCGCTTCTATCAAAAGAAGTGGGAAGCAGCTGTTGAGCGT
>JBEIPE010000323.1:0-3186 GCA_040377215.1 Halobacteriovoraceae bacterium | reverse complement strand
TTGCGGGCGACAAATTCAATGCGATCAACGATCTCCGCTAAAAGTTTTGGATAAGGTTCGGCCTTCACACATCGATGTAAAATGCCTTCCGGCGGATGGTAATAATCCAGGCAGGCAAACTGCCAGTTCCCTAACCAATACCCCGGTCGCAACAGTCGCGGTTGCTTATCACTGGGCGGGGGTGGGTTATTGACCGAGAAGCGCATTTCCCAGAGGGGATGGAGGGTTTCTATCCACGCCAAAAGCTGGGCCCGTTGCTCACGGGTGAGGAAATGGCGCTGATAAATCAGGCCTAACGGAAGGTCACCGGAGTTGGGAGTAGGACGAGGCATGAAAAGGGGATAGGCCCCCCTCTGAAAATCGTCCAGCGGTCATGGAAAAAATACCCGGTTTATCCCTCTTAGGAGGCCTTGAAGCTATAGTGCGCCCATGGAATTAGTGATTGAAAAAGCGCGCCTCGACGATGTGGACGAGCTTCTAAAACTCTACTTTGAGATCTACGGCGCGGACTATCCCGTGAAGTACGGCACTGACCGTAACCTCATGGCGCATACCATTTCGTCTGAGGCCTACGTGTGGCTCGTCGCTCGTGATGTGGAAAAAAATAAAATCGCTGGTTCAGTGGTGTTCGAACTCGATCGTGCGGATCGGGTAGGTAAGGTTTCAGCTGCCGTCGTGAAACCCGCCTATCGTGGTCACTCTATCGCCACACGTATGATTGGACCGATGGTGGAAGAACTCCTGGCTGAAGGCATCGTGGATTCCATGTACACCACCGTGCGTACCGTAAGCATGGCGCCGCAGATGATTTTTATTAACTGTGGATTTCTTTCTCTCGGTATTTTCCCTAACGCTCATAAACTCACGGACTACGAAACCTTCACGTTGTTCGCCAAGTTTCGCAAAGGCGTCTTAGAGAAACGTAAACCGATTCGCACCCATGGAAAGCTCGCGCCGATTTATGCCGTTCTCAATAACGAAATGATGGAGCGTGGAATCCCCACAGGCTCCGTGACATTCGACGCGCCAGCGCTGTTGCCGGAAGAAAAATCAGACGTGAAGTTTGAATGCATCAATGCTCCGAACCATGTGAAGCGCCTCTTTCAAAAAACGTTCTCCGATCCCTACGATCGCTTCTATCCATTTCACGATCCGAATACCTTGATCGAGACTCCAGATGGTGAAACTCAAATCTGGGCCCATCTTTCAAAAGGTGATGGCTACTGTGCCATCGTGAATTTCGGTAAGCCGGTGTATGAATTGCGTGGCATGTTCCGCAATCTGATGCGTCTGTTGCGGGAGCAAGGTGTCTCGTACATTGAAGTTTTAATTTCGGTAGAACACATTCGTTCGATAGAAGTGTTGATTCAATCTCAGTTTCTTCCGTCGGCGCTATACCCTGCGATGATGAGTCGTGACGGATATCCGATGGATTTCGTGGTCATGAGCCGCACCGTAGAGCCGCTTAATTTCCGCGGTATCACCATCGATAGTTCGTTTAAGCCGTACATGGATCAATACGTCGAGCTGTGGAAGAAGATGCATCTCGATACTCTCGAAGTATTTAACGATTATGAGTGATTTAATCGTTCCTGATCTTTCTCGTTTAGCGGCCGTGCAGAAAGTCTCCATGACCTGCGCTCAACCTTACGACTCCATGCTCGAAGAGGATTTCCTCCAGTCCATGCGTGAGATCACCGCCTGGCATATGGAGAACTCGCTTTTTTATCGCAAGCTCGCGGAGCTTGAGAACTTCACGCCGGCAAAGATTAAAACCAAAGCCGACCTCGCAAAAATTCCCGCCGTGCTCGCGCACTTTTTTAAAGAGCACGAAGTCCTGTCCGTGCCTCGTGAAGACGTCGCGCTTCATCTCACGTCGTCGGGCACCACTGGACAGAAGTCCCAGGTGTTCTTTGATAACTGGAGCATCAAAGCTCCCCAGACTATGCTCGATAGAATTTTTGAGCACTACGGCTGGGTGAATCCCGAGCAAAAAGTAAATTATCTCCTCTATACCTACGAAACCGAAGAAGGCTCCAAGCTCGGCACGGCCTACACAGATCATTATCTTTGTAAGTACGCTCCGGCGGACGAAGTGAGCATCGCTCTTCGTTTGCAAGGGGATGGCTCACACAATTTTGATTTCTCGGGTGTGCTCGCCGCTCTCCGTCGCTTCGAGACGGCCGGACTTCCGGTGCGCATCTTTGGTTTCCCCGCATTCCTAGCAGAAACTCTGGAGCGCATGGATAAACTCGGCCTTACACTGAAGCTGCATCCTGAATCCTTGGTGTTCTTGGGCGGCGGTTGGAAAGGCAAAGCTTCAAAGGCCATTCCGAAAAAAGAACTCTACGCTCAAGCAACACGCGTGCTCGGCATTCCCGACGAACGCTTGCGTGATGGCTTTGGTTCGGTTGAGCATTGTATTCCGTACGTGGAATGCGCTGAACATGAGTTTCATATTCCCGTTTGGTCTGAAGTCATCATCCGTGATGTGAAAACACTTGAACCGATTAAAGACGGCGTAGGATTCCTTTCTTTTGTTTCTCCTTACATGACATCGATGCCGGCCCACGCTGTTGTGATGGGGGATCTCGCGTCTCTGCATACAAATTGTCCCTGCGGCAACACCCGTCCCTTCTTTAGACTGCAAGGACGCGCGGGCACCACACAAAATAAATCCTGCGCGATTGCTGCGGCAGAAATTCTGGGGAGGTCTTAATGAAGAACTCCTTTGAGACTCTTGCGCAAGTGACGGGAGAGGCTTTGAGTCTTCCGCTCTCGACCAGCGAACTTTTAGCGGCCTTCGCAAAATTTGCCCAAGGATTGAATGAAGGGGCGGAGTTTCGCAGCAAGGCCACATCTATCCTCAAGGCTGCGGATATTCCAGAGCATGAAATTGTGGAAGGGCTCGATGGCATCAAAGCTTTCCTGCAAACCAAAACTCTTAAGGCCAAACTTCGTCGTGAACTTGGTGATGAAGATCCCTTCGCTCTTCGTCGCGTAGATTTTCAGCAAGCGGTTTTTGAAGGCTGGGCACCCCTTGGACTTATCGTCCATGTCGCTCCGTCAAATGCATGGACTGTAGGATTCTTGAGCGTGGTGGAAGGTTTGCTTGCCGGTAACGTGAATTTCTTGAAGCTCTCATCCAATGAATCTGATTTTGCTCTCGAGGCCCTGAACTTTCTC
>JBEIPE010000244.1:0-4409 GCA_040377215.1 Halobacteriovoraceae bacterium | reverse complement strand
TTTCATGCAGTATGAAAAATACCGTGAAGGCGACGAGATCAAACGCAAATCATTGCCGAAGCCTTCGGTAGACACCGGCGGTGGCCTTGAGCGCTTCGCTGCGGCCCTTCAAGGCAAGTACTACAACTACGACACAGACTTATTTGAGCCGATCATGAACGCGATCGGGAAACTCTCAGGGAAGAATTACTACACAACACCCAGCGAAGACGTTAAATCGTCTTTCCGCGTGATCGCCGACCACATTCGTTCATCAACCATGCTCATCACTGATGGTGTTATTCCTGCTAACGATGGTCGCGGTTATGTTCTTCGCCGAATCATCCGTCGCGCCGTTCGCCATCTTGAACTCTTGGGCATTAAGGACATTACATTCTATAAGCTCGTGCCTGCTGTATTCGAAAGCCTAGGTATGGAATACCCAGACAATGCGAGCAACGCTGCTCTCGCTGAAAAACTTTTGAAGCTTGAGGAAGAGAAATTCCGCAAGACACTCAACACCGGTCTCGATCTTATTAAGGTCGAGCTGGCGGCTCTCAAGCCGGGCCAGGCCTTCAGCGGTGATGTGGCCTTTAAGCTTTACGATACTTTCGGTTTCCCTTTGGATCTCACTGAAGTCATCTTGCGTGAGAAGAATCTCACGCTCGATACCAAGGCTTTTGACGTAGCGATGGGCAAACAGAAAGAGAACTCGAAGAAAGGCTCGAAGTTTAAGATTCAAGAAGACAACTTGAAGCTCTTCTATGGCATCAAAGAAAAGAGCGGCGAAACTGTCTTCACGGGTTATACCGAGAATGAGTCTAAGGCGAAGCTGATCGCCAAAGAAGAAATCAACGGTGTTTATCACCTCGTGTTTGATCGCACTCCGTTTTACGGCGAAGGTGGCGGTCAAGTGGGTGATAAAGGCGAGATCTTCGGCAAAGAAGGCAAGCTCGCCACAGTCTCAGACACACAGAAGCCCGTTGATGGACTTCATGACCATCTTTCGGAAGATGCTGATGCCCTCGAGGTCGGCCAGGAGTATACGCTCAAGATCAATCGCGAAGAACGCGAACTCACCAAGCGCAATCACTCGGCGACTCACCTTCTGCAATCTGCCCTGATGAAGGTCCTCGGAAACCATGTGAAGCAGGCCGGCTCAAGTGTTGGTCCAGATCGTTTGCGTTTTGACTTCACTCACTCAGAAGCACTTAAGCCCTCTGAGATTCAACAAGTCGAAGAACTTGTGAATGCTTCTATCGGACGCCATCTTCCAGTCAGCGCTGATGTGATGACAAAAGACCAGGCGACTCAAAAGGGCGCAATGGCACTCTTTGGTGAGAAGTACGGCGATAAAGTTCGCGTGCTCACGATGGGGGATTTCTCATGCGAGCTTTGTGGCGGTACACACGTATCAAATACTGGTGATATCGGTGCTTTCAAAATTATCGTTGAAACTGCTCTTGCGAGCGGTGTTCGTCGTATCGAGGCCATTAGCTCAAGCACGGCGATGGACTGGTTGCTCAAGCGTTCTGCGCTTCTCGCTGACTTGGAAAGAGACTTCGGGGTGAAAGAAGAGAAAGTTCTCGAAAAGATATCTTCACTTCAGATTGAGAATCGTAACAAAGCCAAAATCATTGAAGAGACCAATGAGAAGATCATCGCGGCTGCAGTCGCTGGTGAACCACTGAAAAAAATCGTAATTCAGCAAGAAAGCCTAAAATCAGGCCTTCAATTCAAAATCGCTGATGCTTCAAGTTGTGCTGCTGGCGAAATTAAAACGGTGATGGATAAAATCCAAGACAAGTACCCACAAGACGTTGTGTTTGTTCATCACACAGAAGGCGAAAAGCTTTCCTGCGTACTTCGCAGACCTAAGAACGACACTGTGACTGATTGCTCGGCCATCTTGAAAGAAGCTTTCCAACTTATCGAGGGCAAAGGCGGCGGCAAGCCAGACAATGCTCAAGGTAGCGGTAACGCCAAAAACAAAATCCAGTTCCTCTCTAAAATCATAGCCCTGGTGAACAAATGAAAAACTTCCTCGCCCTTCTTCTCCTCGTCGCAGTGGCTTCTTGCTCAAAAGGCAAGAATGCCAGCAATGAGATCCGTCTCTCACTGGCCTCTGAGATTCCAACCATTGATCCAGCGGGTTGCTACGACACCGTTTGTGGTCCAGTTGTAACCAATGGCTACGAGACACTTTTTGAATACGAGTACCTCAAACGCCCGTATCAGCTGCGTCCTCTTCTTGCTGAAGATATGCCGGTCATTGAAGATGGCGGTCGTAAAGTCACCATTAAACTCAAGAAAGATATCGCCTACCATCCACAAACTTTCCTTGCTGCTGATCGCAAGGTCACCTCACAAGACATCGTGACCGCTTTCAAACGTCAGGCCTTCGTCCCTACTCAGGGCAAAGGTTGGTGGTTGTTTGAGAAGCGTATTCAAGGTCTCGATGCTTGGAGAGAGCTCGTAAAGAATGATCTCGAAGCATTCTACAAAACTCCGATCTCTGGTCTTGAAACTCCAGATGCTCACACACTCATCATTCGTCTCACTCAGCCATTCCCGCAATTGATGTATTCATTGGCGATGTCATTCACGTCTCCAATTCCGGAAGAAGCCGTTCGTCATCTCAACAACGACTTTGGTCGCGTTATGGTGGGAACCGGACCGTTTGTTCTCAAGGATTTCAATCCAACTCAACAAGCGATCTTCGTGCGCTTTGCTGATTACAAAACCAGCACTTACCCGACACAGGGCGATCGCTTCGCTAACGAGCAAGGAATGTTGGCCGATGCAGGCAAACGCCTTCCACTCGTCGATAAAGTTTCTATGATCGTGATGAAAGAGCAGCAAACCAGCTGGCTCAATTTCATGAGTGGTAAACTTGAATTGCTCACTATCACTAAGGACTACTATCAAGCGGCACTTGGCCCTGATGGCAAACTCCTGAAAGAGCTCGTTGATAAGCAAGTTCAGATGCAAGTAGCACCCACCTTGATCTACTGGTGGCTGGCTTTCAATATGAAAGATCCTGTCGTTGGTAAGAACCTTCTCCTTCGCCAGGCGATTGCTCACGCTGTTGATACTGAAAAATTCATTAAGCTCTTCACTACCAACGCCGGCCAACGTGCAAACTCGATCTATCCACCAGGTGTTCCGGGTTACAATCCTTCAGCCGAACTTCCGTACAAATACGATCTCGAGAAGGCCAAAGAACTCTTAGCGAAAGCTGGTTTTCCGGGTGGCAAAGGTATGCCTGAAATCACTTTTGATGTGCGTGGTAATTCAAGCCTACACCGCCAGATCTCAGAGTTTGTGGTGCAAGAGCTTAACAAAATTGGCATCCCGGCTAAACCCAGCATGAACTCATTCCCGGTATTCCTCGAGCGCTCTCGTCGTGGGGAGCTTCAGTTCTGGCATGGCGGTTGGGTGCTTGATTACCCAGATGCGGAGAACATTCTCCAGTTGCTCGCGTCTTCAAATTTCCCTCCGGGCCCGAACAACACGTACTACGCTAATAAAAAAGTGGATGCTCTCTTTGAGAAAATTCGTATTTCTGAGGATGGCCCAGAAAAATACAAGATGATGGAAGACCTCGAGGCTGAAGTAAATCGTGACCTCCCATGGGTCATGCTTTACTACAGCCGCAACTACATTCTCTCGCAGGGACGTGTAGGGAATTTCCGTTATTCAGACATGATCTTCAATAGTACCAAGTACCTAAAAATAACCGACCGCCCATAGCAGGTATTCCTGTCGCAAGCTCCTTGCGACAGGACTCAGGTTCGGGAAAGATTTGCCGAAAAGCCTTCAAGTACCCCTCCCTGCAAGGTGGAATGGATGAAGGCTTTTTTCGGAATACTCACTCTTCTCGTCGCACTACACACTTCAACAGTGTCAGCGCGAAGTTTCATGATTTACAGCGTGGCCCTGGATCTTCCCATGGGTGTGGACAATGAAGTCCTCAAGAAGAACTTCTACGTCAATCTAGGCTCAAAGCAAGGCGTACGTAAGGGCACATTGCTTGATGTGTTCCGTATTATTTCAGTGCTCGATCCTTACGATGATCGCAAACGCGTTAACTACAGAGTGAAAATCGGCGAACTCAAAGTGCTTCACGCCAACGACGAAGCGGCCATCACCACCTTCCATAAAAAAGAAGACAAGGATATGCCGGTTCTCGAACTCGATCAGTTCATCGTTGGTGACCATGTTGCAGTTAATACCGATTAATCCCTACAGACTAATTCATCTAACAAACGCGATCGGGTAACACTGCCTGTCAGCACTCCTGCCTTAATACTTAAAACACGAATGTAAAGAATGTAGTCCTCCCCCTTTTTCCATGGGATTTGCCCAGGGTCCAGTTGGAGCTCTAGCTTCTTGATCTCCTCACCAGCGTAAAAGCCTTTAAATGAGAA